>JALZOM010000100.1 GCA_030913945.1 Actinomycetota bacterium | reverse complement strand
CTTGGAGAAGATGTCGGCGTACGTGCCCTCATCGATGATCTCCTGCAGGGCCCCGTTAGCGGCTTCGGTGAGTTCAGGGTTGTCCTTCGAGAAGGCGAAACCGTACTTCTCGTCGGTGTCGATGGCTTCGACGATCTCCTCGCGCTCGGGAAGGATCGTCGATGCCGCCGCCACCATGTCGAACTTGTTCGCAGCTTGGGCAGTGAAGATCGTGTCGAAGTTCGCCTTCTTCCACTGGACCTCAAGGTTGAGCTTCTCCGCGATCGCCTCGACCACCTCGACGTCGAAGCCCTGTTCCTCGCCGTCCTTCACGAACTCGAACGGACGGTAGTCGAGGCAGGAGCCCACGGTGAGGGTCCCCTCTTCGATCGTTTCGAATCCTGCGCCGGCGTCTTCTCCGCCGCCTCCGGTGTCGGTTTCCGGAGCTTCTTCCCCACACGCCGCTGCGAATACCAGCAGCAACGTGCCCAACAGAATCACCAGTTTAAGCCGGCCGCGCGCGGTCCCACTCATTCGTTCCTCCCCCGTGAACTCTTCCGAATGCTCCTCCGTGATTTTTGGGAGTGTAGCCGACCGAGCCGGTCCCGCTTCCCGAGGGCTGCGGTTGCGGACCCCGCGAAGGCCCTCTGCATACCTCTGCATACCAGGCTGGCTCCTTACCCCTCGCCGAGGTAAGCCTTTCGCACCTGATCGTTCGTGAGGAGCTTGTCGGCATCGTCCTCGAGAACGATCTCTCCGGTTTCGAGAACGTAACCCCGATCGGCGATCTGTAGCGCCACCTGCGCGTTCTGCTCGACCAGCAAGATCGTCGTTCCCTGCTCGTGGACCTTTCGAAGCAGGTCGAAGATCTTCTCCACGAACAAGGGCGCGAGGCCCATCGAAGGCTCGTCGAGCATCAAGAGCCGTGGGTGGCTCATAAGAGCACGCCCCACGGCGAGCATCTGCTGCTCGCCCCCGGAGAGCGTCCCCCCCATCTGCTTCTCGCGTTCCTTCAGCACCGCGAAGAGATCGAAGACGCGATCGAAGTCCTCACTGAGAGCCTTTCCACCCTTGCGGCTGAACGCCCCCATCGACAGGTTCTCTCGTACGCTCATGCGGGGAAATATGTGTCGTCCTTCCGGGACCTGCGAGAGTCCCATCTCGACGAGCTCGTGCGACGGCAAGGCGTCGATCCGCTCTCCCTCGAAGTAGATCTCTCCCTCGGCAAGTTTCTTGACTCCGGAGATCGTTCTCAGCGTTGTCGACTTGCCCGCGCCGTTCCCTCCGATGAGGGTTAGGAACTCACCCTGTGAAACGTTGATGGAGATCCCTCGGACCGCTTCGATGCCCCCATAGCGGACCACCACGTTCTTGAGCTCGAGCATGGCCTCAGGCATTCGCATCTCCCGAGGGCGCAGAGGGTGAAGAGTCGTCTGAGGTGACATCCTCCATCGACGGCTCTCCGCCGTGTGCCTGCGCCCCGGCGCCCAGGTATGCCTCGATGACCTTGGGATCGCGCTGCACTTCCGCCGGCTTCCCGTCCGCGATCTTCTCGCCGTGGTCGAGTACGGCAACGCGATCGCAGACGTTCATGACGACCTTCATGTCATGCTCGATGAGAAGAACGGTGACGTCCTCTTTGCGGATCTTGCTTATGAGCTCCATGAGCCGCGACTTCTCGGTGGGGTTCATCCCCGCGGCAGGCTCATCGAGCAGAAGGAGCTTCGGCTGAGTGGCGAGAGCGCGGGCGATCTCGACCCTGCGCTGATCCCCGTAGGACAGGTTCCCGGCCAGCTCGTTGGCATGCTTGTGGATGCCGACGAAGCTCAGGATCCGCTCGGCCGCCTCCTGACCGTCGCGCTCCTCTTTACGCATGCGCGGGGTTCGAAAGATCGCGTCGAAAACGTTCTGCCGGTGATGTGCGTCGCGGCCCACGGTTACGTTCTCGATCGCAGTCATGTTCTGGAACAGTCTGATGTTCTGAAACGTGCGTCCGATGCCGGCCTGAGTGATCTCGTACGGCTTGCGCTGTCGCTTTCTGAAGCCCATCGACTTGACGGCGAGGATGTCTTCGCCGTCAAAGATGACCTCGCCCTTCGTGGGCGGGTAGATCCCGGTAATGAGGTTGAACAGAGTCGTCTTGCCCGCCCCATTGGGGCCGATCAAGCCGCGGATCTCACCCGGCTGGATGTCGATATCGATGTCTTTTACGGCGGTGAGGCCCCCGAAATTCTTGGTGACCTTCTTCGCTTCGAGTATCGCCATCGCCGCTATCAGCTTCCTGCGTGGGACGCATCGTAGAGTTGCTCGCCGTGGGATTCGCCCAGGAGCTCGGCCTTGCGACGCTTCGAAGGCAGAACGCCCTGGGGTCGGAAGATCATCATGAGGACGATGGCCAGCCCAAACACGAAGAAGCGGTAGTCCTCGAGACCGCGGAACATCTCGGGCAGCAACACGACTATGGCAGCGCCGACGATGGCGCCGGGGATCGAACCCATGCCCCCGATGACGACCATGCTCAGGATAAGGATCGACTGCACCACGTTGAAGGTCGGGGGGCTGATGAACCCAACTTGCTCCGCATAAACGACCCCTCCGACGCCGGCAGTGCACGCTCCGATGGCGAATGCCGCCAGCTTCATCTTGACGATCGGCACTCCCATCGCGGCCGCGGCCACCTCATCCTCGCGGATGGCGACCCATGCTCGTCCGATCCGCGAGTGATCGAGCAATCGGATCGCGATAACCCAAAGCACGACGAGCGTCAGCAACAGCCAGTAGTACTTCACATCCAGGAGAGTTCCCCATTCTACGTTGATGCCTCCCGCCTCTATTCGCGGATGCGGGATGTTGCGCACTCCGCGCGGCCCGCCCGTGATGCCGTCGAGGTTGTTCGCTGTGATTCGGATGATCTCGCCGAATCCGAGGGTAACGATGGCGAGATAGTCACCGCGCAATCGCAGTGTCGGGGACCCCAGGATCACCCCTGCGATGACGGCCACCGCGAGCGCGAGCAGCAGGATTCCCCACATCCACATCGCGAATACCGGCTCGGCGCCCTCCTCGGTACCCGAGATGCGGGCTTGAGTGAAGCTGTGGGCGCCGGTAGCGATCCCAGCGGTATAAGCGCCGAGAGCCCAGAACGCCACGTACCCGAGGTCGAGTAGACCCGCAAACCCCACCACCACGTTTAGCCCGAGTGCGAACAGTGCGAACAGTGCGAAGCGAGCAAGCGCGCTGCCGCTGGTCACGCGCGACATCCACAGGGGGAGGTCCATCCAGTCGTCGAGATATGGCAGAAGCGCTGCCACCGCGATCAAAATAAACCCGATCAGCGGATGGGCCCACTTGCGGTTGTCCTCGATCCTCGCACGCAGCTTTACAAACGGGCTCATCACGGGTTGCAGATCCTTGGAGATCGTCTTGCGCAGCCGGACTGTTTGCGCGATGCGCTTTTCCCGCAGGTCTGCTTTCCGCTCGCGCCACCGGCGCTGCCATGTTTGCTTCCTGGCGGGCCGTCCGGCTTCGTCGTCGGACGGGGTTCGGTCTTGTTTCACGGGCGTCTCCTCGGCCACGTCAGCTGCCGACCTCCTCTCCCATGATGCCCGTCGGGCGGAACAGCAAGACCAGAACCAGCACGACGAAAGCGGTGACATCCGTCCACTCCGCTCCGAAAAGCGGCACCGAATACGCTTCGACGAGTCCGAGCAGAAGCCCACCGACCATGGCTCCGCGGATGTTGCCGATCCCGCCGAGGACCGCGGCGGTAAATGCTTTGATCCCAGGCAGGAAGCCGATGAACCAGAACGCCGGCACACCCAGGACGAGGATGTAGAGGAACCCGGCTGCGCCGGCCATCAACCCCCCGACCGCAAACGTGACCACGATCACCCGGTTGATGTCCACGCCCATCATCGACGCAGCCTCTGCATCCTGAGCAACGGCCCTGATTCCGCGACCCATCTTGGTCTGGCGCACGAAGCGGTCCAGCACGAACAGCATGAGTGCTGCCGCGAGGATCACGATGACCCGTTTGTTGCTGAACGGCGTATCGAACACCGTGAACACAGTCGATGTCTCCATCACGGTGGGGACCGTCTGCGGGCTTGGCCCCGCGATGTTCGGAAGGTCGAAGAAGATCAGCGAGTGCTGCCCGTCCATCAGGACGAAGAGGTACTGGATGAAGAAAGAAGCCCCGATGGCGCTGATCAAGAACGATAATCGCGGTGCTCCTCGTTTTCGCAGCGGCCGGTAAGCGAAGCGCTCGATCAGTACCGCAAGGACGGCTGAGAAGATCATCGCAGGGATGAGGCCGCCCATCAGCAGCACCAACAGTCCAACGCCCGACGCGGGGGCGACGACATTGAACCAGTCCCGGTATGCGAACAGGGTCGTGAATGTGGAGACCATGAATACTTCGGAGTGCGCGAAGTTGATGAGCTGCAGCACTCCGTAGACCATGGTGTAGCCCAGGGCGATCATGGCGTAGATCGAGCCCAGAGTCAGGCCGTTGCGGGTTTGCGGCCAGAACTGGTCAACGAAATTGCTGAAGAACTCCACCCCGGTCCCCTTCTGATCCTCGAGCCAGCAGATCGTAAAGGAGGAAGGGCGAGTCGACTCGCCCTTCCTCCTTCCTTACGTGCTCAGATGCGACTCTTAGAGCTCAAGACTCAGGCCCAGGTCGACCGCGTTACCCACTTCCGTCATCTCGCCGCTCTTCACCTCGTAGAAGAAGAACAGCTCGGCGACGTCCTCCGCCGCAAGCTCGTGCGTCTCCGGGTCGAATGCGTAGGACTTGGCGACTCCCTCGAACGGAGCATCGACGAGTCCGTCGAGATACTCCTTGATTCCCTCGCGGATGGTCTCGGCGTCCTCCGCACCACCCTCGATGGCGGACTTGATGCCTTCGCCGATGAGGCTGGCGACGTCGTACCCCTCGGCCGCGTAAACCGGCACCGTCGATGCCTCGCCGCCGTACTCGGAGTTGTACTGCTCTGCGAAGTCGCCGCCCAAGTCGGACGGGATGCTGAGGTGAACGCCCTCTGCCGAATCTCCAGCGCTCTCGATGAACGTGTCCGAGACAGATCCGTCACCCGACATCATCGTGCCCTCGAAGCCGCCCTCGACCGCCTGCTTGACGATCTTCGCGAAGTCGGCGTCGTAGCCGCCGAAGTAGAAGGCGTCGGCCCCCGACGCCTGGACGTCGGAGATCAGAGCCGAGTAATCATCTGCACCCGCCGCCGCTCCCTGGCGTCCCACGATCTCCACGCCCTCGGCCTCTGCGGCCTCTGCAACGGCGTCCCCGAGGGGCTGGCCGTACTCCGACTTGTCGTCGGCGACGAACAGCTTGGTCGCGCCAATCTCCTTGGCGAGGTACTGGCCGCCAAGTCCGCCCTGGCCCGCGTCGTTACCGATCGCGCGATACCAGTAGTCCCAGCCCTCTTCGGCCAGCGCCACACCAGTGGCCGACGCGGAGATGAACGGGATTGCCGAGTCGTTATACGTGTCGCCCGACACCGCCGACTCGCCCGAGAATGCGGGTCCGACCACAGCAACCGTTTCGGTGTCGCTGGCGACCTCTTCGACCACCGGCGGCGCGTTATCCGGGCTACCCTGCGTGTCGCCCTCATTAAAGGTGATCTCGGCCGGGAACTCGGGGTCCTCGTTGAGCTCGTCGAAGCGAAGCTGCGCGCCCTGGAAGCTCGGAATGACCAGATAGTTGTACGGGCCGGTCAGCGCTCCCTGGAAGTAAACCGACACGGGAACCTTCTCTACTTCTTCCCCCCCGCCCCCGGTGTCGCCGTCTCCGTCGTCGCCACCGCAGGCTGCGGCTACGAGCGAGAGCGCGGCCAGCAGCGCGAGAAGAACCTTCCACTTGGATCTCTTCATTCGTTCCCCCTTACTAGAACAGAACCGTCGCTGAAGCGCGGCCCCCTAAACGACAGCAAAACAGGCAGGACTCCCAGAGCGCCGACATTCTACCTATCACCCTTTCGAAGTCCAGTCCCACACGAGGAAACCTCGGCGCCCGTGCGATCCGCCTCCTGTCTACTACAAGTGTAGGAGAAACGAGGGGCAGTGTCTCCCCCTTTTCGCAACCGCGATCTCCGGCGGACCATCACGCGAGCAAAACGTCTTCTGCCACGTCCCTCATCGGGCGCCGCTCGTCCATCGCCCTCTTCTGGATGGTTCGGAAAGCCTCGGCCTCGCTGATCCCCAGCTCGTCCATCAGCCGGCCCTTCGCCCTATCGACGAGTTTCCTGGTCTCGAGCTGATCGGCGAGGTCGCTCGCCTCGTTCTTGACGGCGATCAGCTCCGCCTGTCGAGCCAGCGCAACCTCGATGGCCGGGAGCAGATCCGACTTCTGGAACGGTTTGACCAGGTACCCCATCGCGCCCGCCTCGGCGGCTCGCCTCACGAGATCCTTCTGCGAGAAGGCCGACAGGATCAAAACGGCCGAGACTTGGTCCTCGACGATCCGCTCGGCGGCGCTCAGACCGTCCAACCCCGGCATCTTGATGTCCATGATCACGAGATCGGGCCGGTGCTCGCGCGCCAGATCGATGGCCGCTTCGCCGTCGGAGGCCTCGCCCACCACGTCGAAGCCCTCCTCCTCGAGCATCTCCTTGAGGTCGAGCCTGATGATCGCCTCGTCTTCGGCGATCAGGACGGTGTCGGCTCGAGGGGTTGAGGCCGGCACCTCAGGAACGGGGGCCGAGCATGCGGTCGAGCAGACGGTCCTGCTCCCCCCGTAGCTCGACGATCTCGGCATGAGCCCGTTCACGCTGCGCGACGAGACGCTCGTAGTCGTCCCGCGCCGTGCGGAACTCACGGTCGGCGAGGGGGGTCTCGGATACGAGCATGCGGGTCTTGGCGTCCTCCATCACGTCGCTCTGGAACAAAACCTGCTCCTCGGCGATGCGCAGTTCCTCACGCGCCTTGCTCAGCCGCTCCGAGATCTCCGAGAGATTCTTCTGAACCTTCATGGGCCGAAAAGTATAGGGGTGCAAGCCCCTGCGGGGAAGGCCGGATCTGGGCGGCGGAGCGTCCGGGTCCTACTTCGTCTTACTTCTTGGGGACCTTCCACACTCCTTCTGAGGGCCACCGGTTCTAAAGGGCCACCGGCGGGCCCGATCACGGGGCACGAACTTGACACCGAGGTAATCGAAAGAGCACACAAAGATCGCCCTCCACGGGTGGGGACTAACACTCGCTGCGTCTTTGTGCCGGGAGCGGGACTCGAACCCGCACGCCCGTGAAGGCAATGGATTTTGAATCCATCGAGTCTGCCGAATTCCTCCATCCCGGCTCCCGCCTAGTCTAGAAGAGGAAAGGAAGAGCCGGAATCGTAACTACTACCCTTCCGTGCTTCGGACCGATGAAAAGATCCAGCGCGGCGACGTCAGCCTTCCGCGCCACGGAAATCGTCTTCCAGTTCATTCGGCGCCAACCGATACCCACCAGATCGCAAGCGCGAGAAAAGATCCCCCGAATGTCCCCCGAACTGTTCGTGAACTGATAGCGAGGGTAGGGCTTCCCCTTCACCACATTCAGAGACCTGCAACCATCTGAATGGATAAGCCCGCGAAGTACATGCCGGGGAAATCTTTCGAGAAGATGTTCCTGCCAGAAGGAGAGTTCGATCTTCCTCAAGTGCTTGGGTCCCGGCCCGTGCTGGGGGAACAAGCAAGACCAATGCTTCCAGTAGGCGTAGACCGCGATGCAGCCGGGCCTGACCGTCTTACCCACGCTCATTTCCGTTGCCGGGCGAACCCCCCTCATCGCTCGCGCGCACTCCCGATGATGCCTGGATACGAGGTATCCAAGGTCACGGTTAGGCGCTCGACGCCGCGTGCATGAGAGGAGATGCTGCCGTCACCGAGGTAGATACCAAGTAGGTACGCGTACGAACGGGAATCGGTCGTGCCGCCCTCGCAGATCGGGCAATCCTGGCGAGCGGTTTGAGCTCGGCGACCACACTGGTCGAGTTGGAGCTCCCGATCCCGGGATCCGTAACGCCAGTTCTTGACCGTGGTCCCGGGGATGCCGGTAACACGAGCTACCTCGCAATCGTTGAAGCCCGCGGCTATGAGCGACTTGACGTGACGCAACTCCCAGATGGAGCGGGTCACAGCGAACCTTCCTCTCGCCGACCCGGGAGGCGGCCCACGGGAATCCCATCACAGGGGTGCGACGAAAGCGCCCCCCTTCGAAACGTGCAAACGAAACAGCCGGGAACGGCCAGAGGCCCGGGGGGGACCGGGCCTCTGAGGGGCTGGGGTGGGGAAAATTTAACTAGGGGCGGGGTATGCGCCCTTTCTGGATCCTGATCTGTCGCATCGGCCTCTCCCCCGGTGAGAAGGCGGTTCCTGTGGTCAACTGTTTCAGTTATCGACATGGATTCTCGGATTTGTAGGGTTTGGCGGATACGGATTTTTGCCTATTTCTGGGAGGTCGAGGCGTCGAGGGCGGCCCTCACGCTCGCCAGCCACGCCGCGGCCGCAGCCGCCCCGCTCTCGAGGACGTGCCTCACCACGGCGGAGCCCACCACGACTCCGTCGGCCGAGACCGCCGCCTCGCGCGCCTGCTCGGGCGTCGACACCCCTATGCCCACCAGGACGGGTAGATCCGACGCCGCCCGGCAGGCCGCGACCACGGGAGCGGCGCGCTCGGAGAAGCTCGTCCGGGCCCCCGTTACGCCCAAGGTCGACACCGCGTAGATGAAGCCGGTCGCGGTGGCGGCGATGGACTTCACGCGCTCGGGGGAAGAGGTGGGAGCCACGAGAGGCACCCATCCCAGGTCGTGCTCCGCGGCGGCGGACTGCAGAGATGCCGACTCCTCCACCGGGATGTCGGGGACGATGAGCCCCCTGAATCCGGCGTCCGCCGCCACGCGGCAGAACTCGGACTCCCCCACTCGATGTATCGGGTTGTAATAGGTCATGGCGATGCGAGGGCACCTCGTGGTCGCCGAGGATGCGAGCTCGAGCGCGGCGAGGGGACCACGCCCGACCGGAGCGCCCGTTCGGAAGCCGAGGCGATCACCGGCCCGTCCATCAGCGGATCCGAGTACGGCAACCCCACCTCCACCGCGTCGGCCAGCGCCGCCACGGTGGCCAGCGCCTGTGGGAAGCCGGCCACATCTGGGATGCCCGCGACCATGTACGGCACGAGCAGCTTCCGGCCGGACGAGCGAGCGGTCTCGAGATGATCGAGGAGCGCCGTCATCCGCCGAGCGCGCTTGCGACTGTTGCAACGTCCTTGTCGCCCCTACCCGAGAGGCCGACGAGCACGGTTCCTTGTGTCTTGCCACGGAGCACGTACGCGAGCGCATGAGCCGGCTCGAGCGCGGGGAGGATGCCCTCCGTTTCCCCGAGGATGCGGAACGCCTCCAGCGCCTCCTCGTCGGTGGCGCTCTCGTAACGCGCGCGGCCGGTGGCCGCGAGCCACGCATGCTCCGGGCCCACGCCCGGATAGTCCAGCCCCGCCGAGATCGAGTGAGCGTGCGCGATCAGACCCTCGTCATCTTGCAGCACGAGGCTGCGGGCCCCGTGCAACACACCCGGCGTCCCCTTGGTGATGGAGGCGCCGTGCCGTCCGTCGAGACCTTCCCCCGCCGCCTCGACGCCCACGAGAGCGACCGTCTCGTCGCGGTAGAAACCGCGGAACAGGCCGGCCGCATTGGACCCGCCTCCGACGCAGGCCACGACCTCGCCCGGGAGACCCCCAGTCAGCTCGTGACACTGCGCCCGCGCTTCGTTCCCGATCACCGTCTGCAAGGCGGCGACGATCTCCGGATAGGGATGGGGGCCCACGACGCTGCCGATGACGTAGTGGGTGTCCTCCACGTTCGCCACCCAGTCGCGCAGAGCTTCGTTGATGGCATCCTTC
>JALZOM010000070.1 GCA_030913945.1 Actinomycetota bacterium | reverse complement strand
TCTTCAACGTAATCATCCAGGGAGGTACGCCTGGTGCGTATCTCGCCTCGTTCAGCCTGCTGGCTCAGACCGCGGACCTCATCGTCGCGATCATCAAGGCGGGGATCTTCGGACTCATAGCCGCTATGGTCGCCGTCTACTTCGGGTTCTATGCGAAGGGCGGGCCGAAAGGCGTCGGCGACGCGGTCAACCGCGCGGTGGTCGTCAGCTTCATGCTCATCTTCTTCGCCAATTTCGTGCTGACGGCGCTCTACTTCGCCATCGTCCCCCAGAAGTTCGGATAGACGTGGCCCAGTCGAGCATCCCCATGCGAGCGCTGAATCGAGGCGTCGACTCGCTCGTCCGCCTCGGGGAGCAGCTGATCTTCATGCTCAAATCGGTGGTCGACATAGTGCCCGCCACCCGTCATCTCGGCGAGGTCGCCCGGCTCATCTCGGAGATCACTTTGGGGGCCGGTGCACTCATCGTCGGTGCCGGGACCGCGGGGGTCATCTTCTTCATGGCGTTCTTCACCGGCACCCAGGTGGGTCTCGAGGGGTTCAAGGGGCTGCAACTAATCGGAGCCGAGGCTTTCACGGGATTCATCTCGGCCTTCGCCAACACGCGGGAGATCACTCCCTTGATCGCGGGTGTCACGCTCGCAGCGCAGGTGGGTGCGGGTTTCACCGCCGAACTGGGGGCCATGCGGGTGAACGAGGAGATCGATGCCCTCGAAGTCATGGCCATCCGACCGGTGCCCTACCTCGTGTCGACTCGCATCATGGCCGCACTCATCGCGATCACTCCCCTGTACCTGATCTCGTTGTTCGCCTCGTACTTCGCTACCGAGGTGGTGGTGACGAACATCCTCGGTCTGTCGTCGGGAACCTACGATCACTACTTTTCGTTGTTCCTGCCGCCGATCGACGTCCTCTACTCGCTGATCAAGGCCTGCGTGTTCGCGATCACGGTCGCGCTTATCCATTGCTATTACGGCTTCAACGCCTCCGGTGGGCCTTCGGGGGTCGGGATCGCCGTAGGGCGTGCGATCCGTGCCTCGATCGTCGCGGTGAACGTGCTCAACCTGATGATGTCGGCGTTCATGTGGGGAGTAAGCGACACCGTCCGGATCGCGGGCTAGGCAGCTAGGAGCCGTTGGTCCCGAACGTCTCTACGAGTGCCTGGTAGTTCTCGAACATTCGTCCGGCCTTTGGTCCGTACCAGGGGCCACCAACCGAAACGCGATCGGCGATCCCATCCCACGCCGAGATGCGCTCTTTCGCCTCTTGCGCGGTTCCCGCGATCGCGATCGCGTCGCATAGCTCGTCGTCGATCAGTTCGATCATCCGTTCCTTGTCCTTCGCCTCGAAGGCCGAGCGGAGGTCGGGGATGAGTTGCTCGCGCCCGTGGAGCTTCAGGATTCCGGCATACGTGCGCGTCGTCGCGTAGAACGCGATCTGAAGCTTGACTTCCCTCCGGGCCAGATCCACGTCGTCGGAGATCGAGATCATGGCCGAAGCCGTCAGGTTGCAATCGGCGGGTTTCCGGCCCGCCTTCTCGGCGCCCGCGTCCACCGCGGGACGCACGACCTCGGCCAGATAACGGGGCGATGCCAGTGGGTGCGCGAGCAAACCGTCCGCGATCTCGCCGCAAGTGCGCGCCATCACTTCTCCGACCGCGGCGAGATAGATCGGGATGTCGCGTCGATCGGGTTGAGGGGTGCCGTGGAAGCTCGGCATCGTGACGCGGTAGAAGCGGCCCTCGAAGGTCACGTCCTCGCCCCGATTCGCCGCCCATACGGTCCGCATGACCTGCGCATACTCCTTGAGCTTGGGTGCGGGATGCTCGAACACAACCGAGAACCGGTCCTCGTTCACGCGCTTGACCTGAGAGCCCAAACCGACGATGAAGCGCCCTCCGGATAGCTCGTCCAGGTCCCACGCAGTCATAGCGGTGATCGTCGGCGATCGCGGGAACGCAAGGGCAATGGCGGTGCCTATCGTGATAGTGGAGGTGGGGGCCGTCGCCGCAGCCGCAGCGATGAAGGCTGTGTTCGTGGTTTCGGCCGCCCAGCAGGACTCGAATCCGGCCCCCTCGACCATCTGGGCCATCGGCCCGATCATGGTCAGCGGTCCGCCGACGCCAATCCCATAGTCCATAGCGGAGCGACTATAGCCCTCGTGGTTGCGCTCTGGCTCAGGCAAGGTATCTTCCGCCGAAAGAACTAGCGCTCTTGATAACCCCCTAGGAGGGAAGCGATTTGGCAGACCTGCTCGACGAAGAGGAGATAGAACAGCGCCGGGATGAGCTGGGTGACTGGGAGCGGGAAGAAACCGAGATCCACAAGAACTTCGAGTTCGACGACTTCGGCACCGCGATCAAGTTCGTGAACGATGTCGCCGCTCTGGCCGAGCGCTACGACCATCACCCCGATATCGACATACGGTGGAACCGGGTGAAGCTAACCCTTTCGACTCACTCGGAAGGCGGGCTCACGGCCCGCGACTTCGACATGGCCAACGAGATCGAGCAATCGATCAGCTAGCCACGCTAGCTGGGTTCCGGAACCGCCGACACTTCTTCGCGGAGCCACGGAGGCAACGAGAACGTCACGTCCTCCGTCGTGACCTCTTTGGTCTCCACGGTGTCGTAACCCAATGCCTTGAGGCGCTCGAGTAGGCCGTCGACGAGCACCTCCGGGGCGCTGGCCCCCGAGCTCACGCCGATCGTCTCGGCGCCCTCCAGCCACGCGGGGTCGAGATGGGACTGATCAGGCACGAGGTAGGCGGGGGTTCCCGCCTTCTTCGCCACCTCGACCATCCGGTTCGAGTTCGATGAGTTAACCGCCCCAACGATGAGTACGACGTCCGATTCTGGAGCGATGGCCTTCACCGCGACCTGTCGGTTCTGTGTCGCGTAGCAGATGTCGTCCGAATTGGGACCGACGATGTCCGTGAAACGATCGCGCAGCGCCTCGACGACGTTTCTCGTGTCGTCCATCGATAGCGTCGTCTGGGTGAGAAACGCGATCGGCTCGCCAGGGTCGACGCCGAGCTTCTCGATCTGGGCCACATCTTCGATGACGTGCGTCCTGCTGGGGGCCTCGCCGGCGGTGCCCTCGATCTCCTCGTGACCGACGTGGCCCACGAGCACGATCTGTCGCCCGGCGCGATCGAATCGCTTGGCCTCGAGGTGCACCTTCGTGACGAGAGGGCAGGTGGCATCGATGACCTGCAACCCCTTGGCGTCGGCGTTACGCCGGACCTCGGGGGACACGCCGTGGGCGGAGAAGATGCACACCGAGCCCTCCGGGATCTCCTCCTCGGACTCAACGAATATGGCGCCTCGCTTCTCGAGCTCGGACACGACGTGCCGGTTGTGGACGATCTCTTTCCGCACGTACACGGGCGCGCCGAGGGTTTCGAGAGCTCGTTCGACCATCTTCACAGCGCGGTCGACCCCGGCGCAGTAGCCGCGTGGAGCCGCCAACAGGATCCTTTTCACCCACTCATCGTAGTCGGTGCAACTCTTTGTTCGGGCGGCGCTTCCCCGGCCGGGGCGGCTTAGAGGGCGGGGCGAGCCGCGTTCCTCTTTCTGTCGGACGCGCCACCGCTCATGGTCGCTCGTGGGCGCCGGTAGAGGTCCGGCAGCCCTGCTTCCTGGCTTGATGGGCACAGCGGCTCGACGGTGCAATCCTCGCAACGCGGTCTCTTCGCGTCGCAGATCGTCCGACCGTGCGCGATGAAGAGGTCGGTGACGGTCCCCCAGCGCTTCTTGGGCACCGCCCCCATCAGATCGCGCTCGATCCTGGCGGCGTCCTTCGAGTCATGTGCGGTCCATCCCAGTCGCGCTGCCACGCGCCCAACGTGAGTGTCGACAGCGATCCCCGCATCGGGGTCCTTCTTGGCCGCTTCGGGATAGCAGTTCGCCTGCACGATGTTGGCCGTCTTCCGCGCCACACCGGGCAGGGTGATCAACTCGGCGATCGTCTCGGGGACCCGGCCATCGAAGTCCTCGACCAGCACGCCCGCCATCCCCTTGAGCGATCTGGTCTTCTGGTTGAAGAAGCCCGTGGACTTGATGTCGTTCTGCAGTTCCTCGTCGGGCACCCGAAGGTAGTCCTCGGGGCTCCGGTACTTCACGAAGAGGTGCTTCGTCACCTCGTTGATCTTGGCATCCGTGGACTGAGCCGACAGGATCGTCGCAACGACGCACTCGAGGGGTGTCGTGAAGTCGAGGGCCATCGCGGCCCCCTCGTGGGCCTTGGCGAGCCTCTTGAGGACGGCAGGCACTCGCTCCTCGAGCGACGACTGACGAGTGGGCGGCATGGGGCGAGGATATCTGGTACCGTTTCCAAACGACTGTTTGTTTTGCGGCGACGCTTGATGATGGAGGACCCAGTGGCACAGGTCATCGATAGGACGCACAGCCCAAGACGGGCCGAGATGGGCCGCGCGGCCGCGCGCCTCTTCTCGGAGCGCGGCTATCACGGGACCTCGATGCAGCACCTGGCCGATGCCCTCGGTCTCCTGCGCGGGTCGCTGTACGCCCACATCGGATCGAAGGAAGAGCTGCTGTTCGACGTCGTCGACGAAGGCGCACAACGGTTCATCGAACGAGGGCGCGAGGCGGCGGATCTCGATGCACCGGCCCCCGAGCGCTTGCGCCGGTTCCTCATCGCGCACATCGAGACGGCCATCGAGCACCTCGAAGCAGGCACGGTGTTCCTGAACGAATGGCGCTACCTCTCGGATGGCCTGCAGAACGAGGTCAAGGCAAAACGCGACATCTACGAGGCTCAGGTCAGGCGGATAATCGAAGAAGGCGTCGCCCGGGGAGAATTCCGTTCGGATCTCGACATCACGCTGACGGTGACGCTGGTGCTGTCGGCCGGAAACTGGATATACGCGTGGTACCGACCGGGGGGCGCGCTAACCCCGACGCAGATCGGTGAGAAATATTCGGATCTACTCGTTAGGGGGCTCGGACGATGACCTACGAAGAGAAGCTGGGACGGTTCAACGAGCACATCGCGCTGGGCGGAAAGGTCGAGACTCAGGACTGGATGCCCGACGATTACCGGCGCGGAGTTCTCAAGTTCATCGAGATGCACGCGAACTCCGAGATCATGGGGGCCCTCCCCGAGCGCGAGTGCCTTCCCTTCGCTCCGAGCCTCCAACGGAAGATGTCGCTTGCAGCCAAGATCCAGGACGAGGTAGGCCACGCGCAGTTGCTCTATCGAGTCGCCGAGGATCTCGGTAAGAGCCGTGAAGCGATGTTTGTCGATCTCGTCCAGGGCCGGTCGAAGTTCCACAACGTCTTCCACTACCCCGTTCATCAGTGGGGCGACGTGGCCATCATCGGGTGGCTCATCGATGGGGCCGCCCTCGTCACGCAAGCCGCTCTGCTTGACTCCTCCTACGCCCCGTACACGCGCGTGCTCAAGCGCATCTGCACCGAGGAACAGCTTCACCTGCGCCACGGCGAGGACATCACTCTCGAGCTGGCTTCCGGCACCGACGCCCAGCGCGAGATGTTCCAGGAGGCCCTCAACCGCTGGTGGCTCGCCATCGTCCATTTCTTCGGTCCGAAGTCGAACGTCGAGAAGGACCTGCTTCTGCGGTGGAAGGTCAAGACCCGCACGAACGAAGACCTGCGTCAGGAGTTCCTCGACCGCTACGTTCCGAAGATCCTCGAGCTCGGCTTCCACTTCCCCACCCCCACGCCGTACGCGAGTGAGGACGGCCACTGGCTCATCAAGGACGAGGACATCGATTGGGAGCCCCTCAACTCGATCAAGAAGAACGAGGGCCCGGAGACGGAGCGTCGCCTCAGCAACCGCCGGGCGATCTACGAAGACCACCGCTGGGTCCGCGAAGCCCTGAGCGAACCAGCCGTCCACGCCGCCTAGCAAGGAAACCCACATGCTGCCCCAAATGAATACTCGGAAGGTAAGCAAAGGGATCGGCACGCAATCCCAATCGACCACGCGTGGTACAGACCGCGGCAGCGATCGCCTCGGCGATCGCGAGGGGTAGGAATGGATATCTATGAGGTCTTCCGGCGGAGCGGGCACAAAGAACCGTTCGAGCATTGCGGGAGCGTGATCGCGCCCGACTCTGAGATGGGGCTGTTGATGGCGAAGGAGTGCTTCCTGCGCCGCCGTGAAGGTCAGCACCTGTGGCTCGTACGCCGGACCGACATCCACTCCTTCAAGGACGAGAGCCTGCTCGAGATCGCAGCGGACAAGAGCTACCGGTTCGCGCACGCCTACAGGGACGTGGTGAAGAAGCGCGACAAGGCACGCGAGCGCGCCAAGGAACTCGGGGAGACCGGATAACGATGAGCGAAGCGCTGGTGTCGCTGCTGACCGCCCTCGCGGACGACGAGCTGATACTCGGACATCGTCATTCCGAGTGGACCGGCTTCGCACCCCACATCGAGGAGGATGTCGCGTTCTCTTCGATCGCCCAAGACGAGATCGGTCACGCCACCGCTCTCTACAGCATCTTGGCTCAACGCTCCGGGGGCGACGCCGACGGATTCGCTCTCGGACGGGACGCCGCCGAGTACCGGCACGCCGTCCTGTGCGAGCGGCCGAATCGGGACTGGGCCTACACGCTCGCTCGGCACTGGGTGTACGACACGGCGGACGCGATCAGACTCGAAGCGTTGCACGATACGGCGGACGAAGATCTCAGGGCCCTCGTGACGAAGATGAGCCGGGAAGAGCGCTACCACCTGATCCATGCCGATGCCTGGATCGAGCGGGTCGCGGCGGGCCCCGTCGAGGGGCGAATGAAACTCGAGGACGGTCTCACGGGGGCCTTCGAGGAAGCGCTCGGGTTGTTCGAGCCGATCGAACACGAGGAGAAAGCGGTCTACGAAGGCTACTTGCCGGTTCCCTCCTCCGAGCTCGCCCGCCGCTTCAGGGAGCTGGCCGCCGACAAGCTCGATGGGCTGGGAGTGCAGACGGAGATCTACTCGAGGTCCGATGAAGCGGCGGAGTTCGTCGCCTCGTCCTCGGGCGATCTCATCGCCAGCGGAGACAACAACGCAGCGCCGGCGCACGAGCGGGCTCGAGGCCTTGGCGGGCGCTCGGGCCATCACTCTGACGAGTTCCAGGATCTGTGGGACGTGATGACGTCGACCTACCGGAACAACCCCGGGGCGACATGGTGAGCCCGGTCCGAACGATCGAGGACGCGGTGTGGGACGCGCTCGCCGGGGTCCAGGATCCCGAGATCCCGGCGGTCTCGGTCGTGGACATGGGGATGGTCCGCGACGTCACCGTCGAAGGAACCACTGTGACGGTGGTCATGCTGCCGACGTTCACGGGATGCCCCGCAGTGCCGATCATCAAGAGCGATGTCGCCGCCGCCGTTTCAATGGTCGATGACGTGACCAGCGTCCGGGTCGAGATCACCTTCACACCACCGTGGACGACGGACCGCATAACGGACCAGGGGCGAGAGAAACTGCGGGAGTTCGGGCTGGCTCCCCCGACGGGCGAGGGCCCGGTACTGATCACCGACATCGGGCTGCCGGAAGTGGCCGAGTGTCCCTTCTGTGGCAGCCGCGATACGCACAACGAGAACGCCTTCGGGCCCACGCCATGCCGCGCGATCTACTACTGCGACGCGTGCAGGCAGCCCTTCGAGCAGTTCAAACCGGTTTAGGCCTAGGACGGCGTGAACGGCCCGGGCCGCTCCCGGACCAGTGTGCAGAATTCCCTGACGACATCCGGATCGAACTGCGTTCCCGCGCATTCGTCCAGCCTGCGCAAAGCCTCCTCGACCGGCAACGCTTTTCGGTAAGGTCGGTCGGTCGTCATCGCGTGGAACGCGTCACATACGAAGATGATGCGAGCCTCCAGGAGGATCTCATCCCCGGCGTAGCCATCTGGGTAACCGTCACCGTCGAATCGTTCGTGACAGTGCCGGACTATCTGCCTTACCCCGGATAGCCGAACGATAGGGGCCAGGATCCTTTCGCCCAGCTCGGGGTGCGTCCTCATGACCGTCCACTCCTCGTCTGTAAGGGGGCCGGGTTTCAGAAGGATCTCGTGAGGGATGCCGATCTTGCCGATGTCGTGGAATAACGCGCCGAGCTCCAGAGACTTGATTCGGTCGTCATCGATGCCCAGGGCCTGACCTACCTCGAGCGACATATCGGTGATCCATCGTGCGTGAGATGAGGTGTATTCGTCCTTGGCCTCGAGAGCGTTGGCCAGGGCTTCGACGGTCGCCAGGAAGGTGTCCTCGAGATCGTCAAAGCGCGTCGCGTTCGAGATGGCCAGCTGGGCTTGGTGAGCCACGCCGCCGAGCAGACGGAGCTCCCGCTCCGAAAAGGTCTTCTCGCCCTCCACGGGGACCGCCACGACGAGCCACCCGTGTCTCTTGTCGAAGGACATGGGCGCAACGCCCAGGAGACGGTCGCCTTCGAGCTCAAGACCCAGGCTCGCGGCGTAGTCCTTGAGGTCGGTGAGGTCCTTCGAATGCAGCACAAAGGGTTCTGAGTTGACGAACTGAGCCGCCAGCTCGGCCGGAAGTGCGAAGCGGCCGAGTTTCTCCCGCTGTGCACCGCTGTAGCCCGAGTACCCCACGGGGACCACCGGGCCATCCTCTTCCTTCTGCAACCACAAGGAGATCTGTTCGCAACTCAGGATCGCCCCGGCCTGCTCGACGATCGCGTCCGCCACCTCCTCGAAGTCCGCCTTGGTCAAGGCCAGAGTGCGGCTGAACTCCAAGAGCGCTTCCGCGATGTCCGCCGCCTCCCGAGCACGTTCCGCGTCGCGCTTCTGAGCTTCGTAAAGGCGAGCATTCTCCAGTGCTACCGACGCGTTACCCCCGAGGACCTCGATCAGCCTGACGTCGTCCTCGTCGAACTGCCCGACGCCCAGCTTGGACACGACGATGACCCCGATGACGCGGGTGCCGTAGGACAGCGGCACCGCGATCATCGATTCTTCTATCTCGTCGGTTCCCTCCACGTCTTCGGCGAAGTCACACTCGAGCGCGTTATGGATCAAGAGCGAGGTTCTAGTCAGCGCCGCGCGGCCGGTGATGCCTTCGCCGACCTCGCATACGAGATCCTCCCCCTGCCATTCCTCGCCATGGTACGCAGATAGCTCGCCGCGAAAGGCGATCGGGATCAGCTTCCCGTCTTCCTCGATGTAGACCCGCGCGTTGTGGTAGTCGATCAGCGTCCGAAGCTCGTTGGCGATCGTCATTCCGATCTTCTGGACGTCGTTCAAACGGTTCAGCTTCCCGGCCAGGCTCTGCAGCATCTTGAGGTGAGCGATCGAACGGACATCACGGCTGGTGGTGCTGGTTACGTCTGGACGTTCTGTCTTGTCCTCCTCAAAGAGAACAACGCGATTCTTGCCGCGCGCCTTCGCCGTCATCATCGCTGCCTCCGCACAGGCAACCAGCTCACGCGGGTTCATGGCGTGCTCCGGGCCCTGGGCAACGCCGACCGACATGGATACACCCCCAGCCGGATCGAAATCGGTGTGAGACAAGCGCTCGGTCAGACGAGATGCGAAGCCGAGCGCGTCTCCGGCGCCGCAGGACGGCATGATGATGGTGAATTCTTCGCCGCCAAGCCTGCACACCACGTCCGAGGCTCGCACCATGTCATTGAGGATCTCGGCGATGTTCACCAGCACCTGATCGCCCACGCCGTGCCCGTAGACGTCATTCAACTTCTTGAAGTCATCGATGTCGAGCATCAGCACGGTGACGGAGTCGTGGGTCCGGCTCGCTCTAGTCAGCTCGGCGCGGAGCCTCTCGTAGAAGAAGCGATGGTTGTAGAGCCCGGTGAGCGAGTCCGTGTGAGCGAGTTGCTCGAGTTGCGCCCGTCCCCGGGCGTTGTCCAGGGCGAGCGCAACGGCGTCTCCGAATCTCTTGGCGAGCTCGAAGTCCTCCTCGTCGAAGGGTCCCGACTCGAGACGGTAGATATTCAGCGCGCCGTGAAGTGCCCCGCGCGCTACCAGAGGGACGATGATCACCGCTTCCTTCTCGTCCGAAGGGGTTCCCGGGATCTGGACCATGCGCGCGTCGAGATGTGCTTCGTTGCACCAAACCGGCTCCCGATGCTCGACCGCCCAACCGGTGAGGCCCTCCCCGGCGGCGACCTGATCGTTCATGATCTCGTCCGCGTACTGATCGCGCGCCAGCACGGGGAGAAGGATCGGCTCGGTCTCATGAGCCTGATAGATGGTCAGCGTGTCGTATGGGATGAGGTCGGACAGGGTGTCGGCCACTCGCTCGAGCAGGTCGCCGAGGTGCTGCTCGGAGAGAACGAGGTGAAAGATCTCGGCCAGACGCTTGTATGACTCGAGGCGCGCTTCGATGAGCGCATCACGGTCATTGCCGAGCGCTCGATCAGCGATCGTCATGTCGATCTTCCATTAGGTCCCCAGTAGTTGCAGCAAAGCCCTACGTACCCTATCGGCTGATCCACCCGCCTCCTTGAAAAACCCGCCCAAACGCCCAATCCCGCCACGCCGGGTGTCGGGCTACCCTCCCGGAGGCAGGCGGGTGCCGGGCGACCCTCCGGGGGCCCGCGGAAGTCGCCCCACCCTCCGGGAGGCGGCGGGAGCCGGGCTACCCTCCGGAGGCAGACCGTTTTGAGCCTCCCTCCGGGTGAACCGCCACCCGCTACACGAAAACCAAGACCAAACCCAGACCTAAGGCCCGGCTCAGCAGAATGGGAGGCAGTCGGCGAGGCGTCGTCCTAGCACGGAGTCACGCCTGAGGGGGTCTGGGGGGAGTAGGTCGCCTCGGCGACCGATCCCCCCAGTGGGTTGCCGCAGGCCGGCATTAAGATGCCGGCCGGTAAGCAAGGGCTGTGGTCAGCAGCCCGCCGCGAGCGGACATCAAAGTAGGGGGTCTGGTGGCGATCGAGGTTACGGACGAGGCGATCGAGGTGTTGAAG
>JALZOM010000069.1 GCA_030913945.1 Actinomycetota bacterium | reverse complement strand
GAGCGACACCGGCCACGACGCCGGTACTGGAGAGGGGTTCGACGACCGATTGAAAGCAGCGCTCTTCGCCTTTTCGGGAACCGAGAACCTCGAAGAGCGGTGGAGCGATGAAGCGAGGATCGAGCGCGAGGTGCTCGAGCATCTGAGATCCCTGGCAGGGGATCGACGCTCGCTCGATTAGAGGTCGCGAGCTGTCTCGGACGCAACGTCGTAGATCCTCTTCAGAGGAAGGCCCGACTTCCGGGCCGCCTCTGCGCAATCCTCGTATTCGGGAGCGATCGTGAGCACCTCGCCACCACGGTGGCCCCGCTTAACCCTCACCCGGAAGCCCTCGACCTCCACTTCCACGGAATCACGATCGAGAACGTCCCGGTCTATCGAACGCGTCCGGATGCCGAGTGTGGTCGTCTCCTTGAAGAGGATCTCGGTCATCCGGTCTTTGCCCGACTTCGCCACGAGGACCGAAAGAGTGATCGCAGGTCGGCCTTTCTTCATCACGATGGGCGTCGTCCACGCATCTCGAGCCCCCGCGTTAAGCAACGATTCGATCACGTAGGGGATCAGCTCCGGGTTGAGGTCGTCGAGGTTGGTCTCGAGCAACAACGTGCCGCTCTCGGACGTGTCCCCCGTGGGCTCTCCGATAAGAACCCTCAGGACGTTCGGCCACGGGAGATCTCTGTGTCCCGCACCGTAGCCCGAGGCCTCGATCTTCATGGCGGGAAGCTCGCTGAACGAAGCGCCGGCGGCCGCCAGGATGGCCGCCCCCGTCGGGGTGACCAGTTCCTCGGTGCCCTTGCCCACCAGCGACGCGCTAGCGTTCTGAAGGATCTCGGTGACGGCAGGAACCGGCAGAGGCAACTCGCCGTGCGCGGTGCTCACCGTTCCGGTTCCGGTCGCTATCGCCGACGTGAACACGGTCAAGGGGGCCAGGTGGTCGAGAGCTGCGGAGACTCCCACGATGTCGACCATCGCATCGGTCGTTCCTATCTCGTGGAAGTGGACCTCCTCGAATGCTCGTCCGTGGACGCGTCCCTCCGCGCGCGCGAGGACCTCGAAGGTCGCGAGTGCGCGGTCCCGTACTCCTTCGAGCAGTGGGGCGGACTCCAACAGCGACTTCATAGCGCGGTAGGTGCGTGGGCTCTCGGCTCGATCTATCGAGACCGAGGCACGCGTTGCCCGGATCCCCCCCTTGATGGAGCCGGCGATCTCGAGAGACCAGTTGGGAAGACCGAGTGCGTCGAGGCTGGATCGGACGACCTCTTCGGGCACACCCGCGTCGAGGAGAGCTCCAAGGATCATGTCCCCCGAAGCTCCAGAGGGGCAGTCGAAGTAAAGGATCGTCATCGGGGTCGCCGGCGAAGGGCGCGCAGGGCGAACATCGCCCCGCCGAAGCCGTTGTCGATGTTGACCACCGCTACGCCGGCAGCACAGGAGTTGAGCATCGTTAACAGCGCGGCGAGTCCCTCGAACGCTGCCCCGTAGCCGACGCTGGTCGGAACGGCCACGACCGGGGCTGCGACCATCCCGCCGATGAGGCTGGGCAGCGCCCCATCCATCCCGGCCACCACGATGACCACGTCCGCGGTTCCCAGCTCGTCCTGTACCGCGAGCACCCGGTGCACGCCGGCGACTCCGACATCCGTCACTCGTCCGACCGTTGCTCCCAGAGCCTGAGCGGTGAAGGCGGCTTCCTCGGCCACCGCCAGGTCGGACGTCCCTGCAGTAACGACAGCGACCGTGCCGAGAGGATGCTCGACCTCGCGTGACGGGCGGATCACGACGAGCCGGGCTAGTTCGTGGTGACACGCATCCGGGAACGCCGCGAGCAGTGCTGTGGCCGTCTCGTCGGGCACCCGAGTGGCGAGGATCGGGGCGTTCGAATGCTCCGTTAGCCGCGTGGCGATGGCCACCACCTGGTCGGTGGTCTTGCCTTCCGCATAGATCGCCTCGGCGAAGCCCTGGCGTAGCTCGCGGTGGGTGTCGACGCGCGCGAACCCGAGATTTTCGACCGGGACTCGCTGCAGCAGAGCAAGGGCGTCCTCGAGCGAGGTCGTCCCCTCCTCCACGGCCGTGAGCAGGTCTTTTACCTCTTCGGGGCGCATACCCCAGTGTAGGATGCCGAATCGTGCCCGACTTGACCACGGAACAGCTGACCCTCGCGCTCGCCGTCGTGGCGGCTCTCGCCCTGCTCTGCATCCTGTTCGTGCTGCTGCTCGCCGCCAGATTGCGGAAGGTACGGCGCGAGTACATGTCTCTTCGGGGCGAGGACGGCGAGGAGCGGGACATCCTCAGCGCGATGGGGCGAACGATCAAGCGCGTGCAGACTCTCGACGGGAGGATCGCCGAGCTGTCGGCCGCTCACAAAGCTCACACCGCGCTCAGCCGCCGCTCGATGCAGAAGTTCGCGCTGGTCCGCTACGACGCCTTCGAGGACATGGGGGGCCAGCTGTCCTTCTCCGCCGCGGTTCTCGACGATCACGGAGACGGGCTCGTGATCACCTCGATCAACGGTCGAACCGAAACTCGCACCTATGCGAAACCCATCAAGGAGCGACAGTCAGAGCACAACCTGTCCGACGAAGAGCGTGAGGCGATCGAAGCCGCTACCTCTGGGGTGGGACGGGGGGAAGCTCTGCCGGCTCCCAGTCGCTCCCGCTGAACCGAGGGCTTCATGATCGACCTCAAACAGCTCCGTGAGGATCCCGACGCGTTCCGCGCCGCCTACGCGCGCCGTGGCGGAGTCGAGGGACTCGACCGAGTCATCGAGCTCGCTGCGCGCCATAGGGAATCACTCGCAGAAGTAGAGTCGATGCGCGCAGAGCACAACCGCGCCTCGAAGGCTATCGGCCTCGCGTCTGCCGACGAACGTCCCGCCGCCATCGAGGCTGCCAAGGGTCTGGCCGATCGGATCAAGGACTGGGAACCACAGCTCGATCAACTCGCCGATGACCTCGAGGATGCGGCCGCGTACCTTCCCAATCTCCCGCACGAGTCCGTGCCGGAAGGCACGTCCGAGGACGAGAACGTGGTCGAGCGCGAGGTCGGCGAGCGGCGGGATCTCGATTTCGAGCCCCTCGACCACGTCGTTCTGGGGGAGCGGCTGGGATTGTTTGACGGCGAGCGGGGGGCCAAGACATCGGGCAGCCGCTTCGTTTACCTGACCGGCCCGGGGGTGATCCTCGAGCTGGCGCTGGTGCGGTTCGCGATCGACTTCCTGTCGGAGCGCGGGTTTCAGCCGGTGATCACTCCTGTGCTCGTGCGCCGCCACGCGATGTACGGAACGGGCTTTCTCCCGACCGAGGAGCACGAGTTCTACAAGGTTGAGCGAGACGACCTCTATCTGACGGGGACCTCCGAAGTGGCGCTCGCCTCGATGCGCGCCGACGAGATCCTCTCGAAGGACGAGCTTCCAGTGCGTGTGGCCGGTTTTTCGTCCTGTTTTCGCCGCGAGGCCGGAAGCTACGGCAAGGACACCAAAGGCCTGGTCCGGGTGCACCAGTTCGACAAGGTCGAACAGTTCTCGTTCGCTCATCCGGAGGACTCGTGGGACGAGCTGGCGGCGATCCGCGCGAACCAGGAACGCATCCTGCAGGCGCTGGAGATCCCCTACCGGGTCCTGGTCATGTGTGCGGGGGACCTCGGCGTGTCGGCGGCGAAGAAGGTCGATAACGAGGCGTGGTTGCCCGGCGCGCAGCGGTATATGGAAGTTACGTCCGCGACCAACGCAACGGATTACCAGGCCCGGCGCCTGCGGATCCGCTTCAAGGACGGATCGGGGACCCGGTTGGTGCACACTCTTAACGGCACGGCCTGCGCCGCAGGCCGGATGATCGTCGCCCTCGTCGAGAACCATCAACGAGCCGACGGCAGCGTGTCGATCCCCGAGGCCCTGAGGCCCTACACGGGCTTCGCCGAGATCACCCCCCGCGCCTGATCGCTTGGGGAGAGGCGGATCGAGGGGGAGCCGCAGGAAGGCCGACGGCTGAGGCAACCCCCACCAGGGTCGCGTTCGCCCGTACCAAGTCGTCGGTCGTTCTCATCCACATTGGCCGTCACTTAGACCGCAGGTGTGAATGAGTTCGCCCCGCGCCGGCTGCGGAGAGGCGAAGCTAGGCTGGCACGTGGAGGGCTACGGTAATTGGCAACCGGACGGTCTTGAAAACCGTTGTCCGCAAGGACTTGTGGGTTCGAGTCCCACGCCCTCCGCTAGTGTGATGTCGCGGGCCATCGTGGACGGATGTCGCGGAGCATAGTGGACACCTAGCCGGAACCTCGAGGCTGGTAATCCCTGCTCGGATCGAGGGCCAGCTCCCGCAACAGTTCACCTTGCTCATCGAGGACACGGATCTGTCGACCAGCCACGAGCAGGATCACCCGGATCCCATTCAAGGCTCTGCCCATGCC
>JALZOM010000053.1 GCA_030913945.1 Actinomycetota bacterium | reverse complement strand
AACGGGACGACTCTTCCTCCGAGGACTCCCAACCCAGTAGACAACAACGAGGCAACACAGAGCCATGAACTTCCACGGTCGCTTGTCAAGTTCCGCCCCTCTACGCCCGTGTCCCCCTGATCCCGCTCGACGCGAACGAGGAGAACGTCGGTACCGAAGCGGCACGCTCTCGGAGCATCTCGACGAGGGAACGGCCTTCCTTGGACCAGGAGCGCGACGGCGCGCGGGGCGCGATGGAGAATGTCACATCGGCTGTCTTCGGACCGCCGCCCGGCGGGGAGCGTTGCCACGGCACCTCCCGAGCGCGGGGACCCAGGCGCTTGCCCAGTAGATCCGAGTCAGCATCGGCGCGTCCGTGAGAGTCTTGCGAGACTCAGCGAGAGCTGGACACGAACCCGTAGTCGGAAGCCCGATCGATGAGACAACCGGAACATCGGCCTTCTCTCGGAGGTACAGCATGAGCGAGCACCCCGAGCGCGTCGCTGCGTTTCACCGATTGCACGCAGCCGGCTGCTTCGTGATGCCGAACCCCTGGGACGCGGGGAGCGCACGAGCGCTGGAGCAGATGGGTTTCAAGGCTCTCGCGACGACGAGCGCCGGGTTCGCATGGACATCGGGTCGCGCGGACAATCAAGTGACGCTGGATCAGGCGCTCGAGCATCTACGTGGTATCGCGAACGCCGTGGCGGTTCCGGTGAACGCCGACTTCGAGGGCGGCTTCGCCGTCGATCCGCAGCAGGTCAGCGAGAACGTCAAGCTCGCCGCTGCTACAGGGATAGCCGGTCTCTCGATCGAGGATTCCTCGGGCGACGAGGTACAGCCGCTCTATGAGTTCGACCTGGCCGTTGAGCGTGTTGGGGCCGCGCGACGAGCCATCGACGAAGGTGGCACCGACATCGTGCTTACCGGTCGATCCGAGGGATTCGTGTGCGGACGTCCCAACATCGACGAGACGATCCGGAGGTTGTGCGCGTATGCCGAAGCCGGAGCGGACTGCCTCTACGCTCCGCGGATCGCATCCATCGAGCACATCGCCGCCATCGTCGCGGCGGTGTCGCCCAAGCCGGTCAACCTGCTGGTCAACGCTCCGTTCCTCACCGTCGCCGAGGCAGCGGGTCTGGGCGTACGGCGGATCAGCGTGGGAGGCACGCTCGCCCGCACCGCTTGGGCTGGGTTCCTGCAGGCCGCGAAGGAAATCGCCGAGGAAGGCTCGTTC
The DNA here is from genome assembly GCA_030913945.1 of Actinomycetota bacterium. GTDB lineage: Bacteria > Actinomycetota > CADDZG01 > CADDZG01 > WHSQ01 > JACCXF01. The sequence continues at coordinate 1,947 of JALZOM010000053.1, read as the reverse complement.
ACCCGGTTCGAGGCCTTGCCGGATGTCGATGCGTTATTCGACCATCGATAGGTTGATCGTCAACGACCGCTCCAACCCTCGACGGAGCGGGTCTTGCGCCCGACGCGAAGAAGGCCCCGGGCCGGAAGCGCCGAGGCCTTCTGCGTTGCCGCTGATAGAGGCGACTGTTCGTTCGTCGCGGGCAACAGTTCGGGCAACGCCAGCGCTTGACGCTCAGCGATGAGGGACTCCCCTGAGTGAAAAACGGCCACCGCCGAAGCTCAGGACGTGGAGGCGAGAAGCGCATCGATCTCGGGGAGCGGGGGAGCCGCTTGGAGCCACTCGAAGATCTCACGGGCGTGTTGCAGAACGGGCGCGGCCCCGGTCGGTCGGGCCAGCCCGAGCAGATACCGGCCTTCGCCAAGGAGCGCGAACGCCTGCTCAACTTGCGCCTGGCGTCCAGCGCGAACGAAACTGGCGACGTGAAGAACCTCGACGTGCGGCACTCCTGGGTCGTCGATGCCGCAAGCGTCGCCGAAGCCTGGCACCTCCACCGGGCGGTAGCCTGACATGGAAACCCCTCAGACCAAGTACGCGAAGACCCCCGACGGCGCTTACATCGCCTATCAGACTGTGGGCGACGGCCCGATCGACATCGTCTGGCAGTTCGATTGGTTGGGCAACGTCGACACCGTCTGGGAGTACCGACCGTCCGCGGAGTGGTTCCGTGGCCTCGCGTCGTTCTCGCGTCTTATCTTGCATGACCGTCGCGGAACGGGAGCTTCGAGTCGCAACGTCGACCCCCCCAATCTCGAGACCCGCGTCGCGGATCTGACGGTGGTCTTGGATGCCGTTGGCTCCGAGCGGCCGGTCCTCGGCGGCGCACTCGAAGGTGGCGCGCCCAACATCTTGTTCGCGGCCACCTTCCCCGAGCGCGTCCACTCCCTCTTCTGGTGGTACCCGGCGCCGCGGACGACCTTGGCGCCTGACTATCCCTTCGGTGCGAGCGAGGACCTCATCGCGCGATCCACGTCCGCCACCATCGATCTCTGGGGCACCGACGCATACGGGTATTCGGTGTGGACGGGGACGCAGCCGGAGGCGGAGCACGTCCCTTGGGGCTGGCTCAGCCGACAGACGGCCACCCCCGATGTGGCCGTCGAGATGGACCGGATCTACAACGAGACGGATGTTCGGGGTGCCATGCCGTCGGTCGCCGCGCCCGTGCTCCTGTTGGCTCGCGAGGACGACCGCGACGCGCTCGCGTACCTCGCCACGCTCCTGCGTCAACCGCGGATACAGCTCTTCCCGGGTGCGGACGAGTTGAAGGTCGACGAGCAGCCCGCGGTGCTCGACGCCATCCGGGAGTTCGTTGGCATCTCTCCCGCCGCGCCCGAACTGGACACTATCCTGTCGACGATCCTGTTCACAGACGTCGTCGGATCTACTCAGAAGCAAGCTGAGCTGGGAGACCGACGGTACAAAGGGTTGATCGAGCAGCATCACGCGATCGTCCGCGATGCCCTCGAACGCTGGCGCGGTCTCGAGTCTTCCACCGCCGGCGATGGCTTCTACGCGACCTTCAACGGACCCGCGCGAGCGATCCGCTGTGCGATGGAGGTCGCGCATCGCGTCATCGACCTTGGCATCGAGATCCGGGCGGGCGTGCACACCGGCGAGTGCGAACTGATGGACGGCAAGATCAGCGGCCTCACGGTGTCGATCGGGGCGCGGGTTGCCGCGAAAGCCGGCCCCTCCCGGGTGTTGATCTCACAGACGGTTAAAGACCTCGTGGCGGGATCGGGTCTCACGTTCGAGGACGCCGGTGAGCACGAGCTGAAGGGCGTGCCGGATCGCTGGCACCTGTACAGGGTGGTGGCCTGATGGACGTCCCGGAGACACGCTACGCACGTACGGCCGATGGGATCCACATCGGCTACCAGGTCGTGGGATCCGGCCCCGTGGACC
>JALZOM010000049.1 GCA_030913945.1 Actinomycetota bacterium | reverse complement strand
GCATCACATCGTGCACTGGGAGCATGGGGGCACGACCGATCTCAACAACCTCACGCTGGTCTGTTGTTTCCATCACAAGCTGGTGCACGAATATGGGTAGTGGGGGATCCGCGGGTCGCACTCGACGACAAAACCGATCGCGGCCAGAACCTATCTGCCAGGGCCCCGCTCGGATGAAGGGTCGGCACTCCATCCGAGTGGCTTCGATGAAAGCGTGCGCGATCGGGAATTGCTCGGCGCGGCGTTCTGAGAACGAGGTACCTGTCCGGGTGATCGTCGTTCGAGGCGCGATCAGGGAAGGGGCGGAGTGGGCACACAGGCGCCACCCATGCCCAGCGCCCACAGGCCCTCGCGGTCGGCTCCTCCCCACGAGGCGGCGCGCAGCCCGATGATCGGATTCATCACCGAAGCGGGGTCGTCGACGTGCCCGAGTCCAACGATGTGGCCGAGCTCGTGCAGCATCGCTTGACCCCACGTCTGGCCTCCGAAGCCCGGGCGTAGATCGGCGCCCGCATCGAAAGCCGCTAATCCCGTCACGTACACGGGACGTCCGTTTTCGTTGAACTCGTAAACGCTGCCACCGGACCCGATCGCGCTCGCCCCAGCCACCTCGCTCGTGGTCGAGAACGGGGCGCCGGAAGTCCAACCGATGAGAACGGGAGCCCATCGTCGTCCATACCGGTCGGATTGATAGGACGACCGTTCCGGGGTTGGGATCTCGTCGGTCGGCCCGTCGTACACGAACTCCATGCCAGTCGTCTCGGCCGTCATGGCGAAGGCGCTCCGGACGTCCTCGATCGCCGATGGCGGGGCCAGTGCGGGATTGATTACGTAATGGATCGCTTCGCACGGGTTGTAGCGCACCGGAGTGTTCGAGTTCACGTCGACGAACGACGGTCGGAACCCGCGCGCGTCGATCGACCCCGGGAGGGGAGGGGAACCGCCCCGGGCACCATCGTCCCTATTCATGCTCCAGCCGGCGACTACGACGATGAGAACCAGAGCGATGGTGGGGAACCTCTTACGCAGGTTCGCACGCGGTGGAGCCTGTGGAAGGGCGGCTCGAGGGACGAGGCCCGGGCCGCCTACGGGCGCAGGAGAACGTGGCGGGCCGAGGCCCGGGGGGCTTACGGACGCATGAGCCGACGGCGGGGCGAGGCCGGGGGCGCTTGAAGACGTAGGAGCCGACGGCGGGGCGAGGCCGCGGGGGCTTTCGGACGCATGAGCTCGTGGTGGGGGTGGCGGGGGCTGGCCCGGCGAGCGGTGGTGGTCGGCCGGCCGGCCCTGGGCGGGGCCGCGACAACGAGCGCAAGGATGCGCGCTGGAATCGACATTCGCCTGGCAGTCCGGGCAGACGACCCCTATTGCCGCCACATGCATTCGTCGGCATCGTTGCCGTCGCGATTGAATCGCCCCAAGCCTAAAGCCGTCGCAACAGCTCCCGGGGCCCCGGGATGAGAGCATCGGGCGCGGAGAGCGATGCCTTCCGCCGAACCGAAAGCCGAACCCGAAAGAGGAAGAACGAAGATGAACCCAGCCGTGACTCGACCCAGAAGGCCTGGACCCGGGGGGCCGAGCGGCACCCACCGGCCGGCGCCTGGTCCGAAGTGACCATCCTCGAGGACGTGTTGGAAGCCCACCCACAGCCCGATGTGTTGGTGCGGGCGCCGGGCCGAGCCAACCTGATCGGCGAGCACACCGACTACAACCTCGGGTTCGTGCTGCCCGTCGCCCTCGAGCTCACCACCTACCTCGCGGGGACGCGCCGGCCGAGAGAGATCCATCTACGATCGCTCAACGAACCCGGTGAGGTCGCCATCGATCTGGGACGGCTTCCAGAACGGGTCGCCGGATGGGGTAGATACGTCTACGCGGTCGTGCGATCCTTGATCGACGAGGGCGTTCAGGTGCAAGGCCTCGATGGAGTGATCGGCTCCTCCGTGCCACTGGGGACCGGACTGTCATCTTCCGCCGCGCTGGAGATAGCCCTCGCAACCGCCCTGAGCCCGGACCTAGACCCGGTGCACAAAGCGGAGCTCTGTCGTCGGGCCGAGCACGACTACGTCGGGGTGCAGGTGGGCATCATGGATCAGCTTGCCTCAGCCGCAGCGCGCGCTGATCACGCTCTCCTGATCGACTGCTCCGACAACAGCATCGAGCATGTGCCCATCCCCCGCGAGCTCGCCGTGCTCATCATCGATTCCGGCACCGGGAGAGATCTGCAGAGCAGCGCGTACAACGACCGAAGAGGCGATTGCGAAGAAGCAGCCCGCGTGTTGAGCGCGTCCTCCCTGCGGGAAGTCACCCTCGACGAGCTCGAGGATGGGCGCGACCGCATGGGGACGAACGCGTACCGAAGGGCACGCCACGTGATCACAGAGAACGAGCGCGTCCTCGCGACGGTCGCAGCGTTGGACGCCGTCGACTTCGATGCGGTGGGTGACCTCTTCGCCGAAGCTCATCGCAGCTACGCTCAGGACTTCGGGGCCTCGCTCCCCGAGATCGATGCCCTGGTCGATATCGCTCGCCGAACACCGGGCGTCGTGGCGGCGAGGCTCACGGGTGGTGGTTTCGGTGGTTGCACGGTCAACCTGGTGTATCGCACAGCCGCCGGGGAGGCGGCGCGAACGATCGCCTCAACTTACGAGGATTCCATCGGGAAGAACGCGAGGTGGTGGCTCTCGGAACCCGCCGCCGGCGCAGGACCCGTAGATCTCGATGGCACTCGGGTATGGCCGGGGAGAACGTAGGTTTGGCCGCCACGTCGATCAGAGGGGGCTTCATGGGCTTGGCGACACTCGCCGCAGATATCGGGAAGGGCTTGTTCGCGGGCGCGTTCGGCACGGTTGCCATGACCGTTTCCAGCACCGCCGAGATGAAGATCCGGGGGAGAGAAGGGAGTTCTGCGCCGTCCGACGCGGCCGGTCGCGTCCTCGGTGTGCAGCCGCGCAACGAGGCCGGCAAGAAGCGCTTCGCCTCGGTGGTCCATTACGGATACGGAACTTCCTGGGGTGCCGTGCGTGGAGCGCTCGCTTCATTGGGGCTCAGGGGCCCCGCCGCCACCGGGGCCCACTTCGCGGTCGTCTGGGGCAACGAGCTGGTCATGCTGCCCGCGCTCGGGGTGGCTCCCCCGGCGACCGAATGGGGACCGAAAGAGGTCGCCATCGACGCGTTCCATCACCTCGTCTACGCGACGGCGACCGGCCTCGCATACGACTTTCTGGACCGCCGCGCGTAGCCGATCCCTATCGACTAGTCGTCGTCGCCGGCTTCCTCTGTTTCGTTGGCTCCGTCATCGTCTCGCTCCGACCCGATGACGTTGAAACCCTCATCGAGATTCACTTCGACGACATTGCCATCGTCCTTGCGGATTTCGACTCCGTACGCAGCGCCGTCGTCACCGACCTCGGTTTCCACGACGGAGCCGCCGCCAACGTACTCGAGCGCCGCAGAGGTCGCCCGATCCAAGGCATTGCCCCGAAGAGGCTTGTCGTCATCCCCACTGCCCGCTAGGACGGCTCCGGTGCCGGCGCCCGCCAGCACGAGAGTCGCGATCCCGACTATCGCTACCTTCTTCTTGTCCACGTTTCTCCTCCATCGTTCGAGGTCTGTCTCATCTCATTGTGCCCAAGGAACCTGAGGCCCCGCTGAATACTCAGAATCACGTTGTGCGAGGCAGACGGACCTCGAAGCGGCTCCCGCCAAGCGGAGAGTGAGCGACGCTGGCGAGGCCGCCGTGGTTCCGGGCTACCTCGGCAACGATGGCGAGGCCGAGGCCGGCGCCTCCGGAATCTCGATCCCGCGCCTCCTCGAGACGAACGAACCGTTCGAAGATCCGGCTTCGGTCCGCGGGCGGAACGCCCGGTCCGTCGTCGTCCACTCTCAGAATGACTTCCTGACCCTCCTCCGTCAGAGATACCGCGATCGCTTTGTCCGAGTGGCGGACGGCGTTGTCCACGAGGTTGGCGACCATCCGATCCAACTGTCGATGATCTCCCAGCACCCGGCCAGCGGAGATACCGCTCGTGTCGAGAGACCTGCCGTTGCCGGTACGTATCCGTTCCATGTGCGCGAGGACGATGTCGTCGAGATCCACCGACCCTTCCCCTTCCTCCGAGTCGTGCTCGTCCATCCGGGTTAGTAGCAGGAGGTCCTCGACGAGGCTTTGGAGCCTGGAATTCTCCACGAGCACGACATCCGCAAGATCCTGAGTCGACGTAGAAGTCGGATGGGCGATGGCCACCTCGGCGTGCTGGCGAATGCTCGCTACGGGTGAACGAAGCTCGTGGGACGCATCGGATACGAACCGTCTTTGCCGGGTCCGCCCCTGCTCGAGTCGCGCCAGCATCTGATTCATCGTCGCCGCCAACCGTCCGATCTCATCCGCCGTATCGGGTGCGGGAACCCGTCGATGAAGATCCTTCATTGAGATCGTCTCGACCTGTGAACGGATGGCTTCGACCGGTGACAACGCCTTCCCCACCAATCGCCAGGCGACCGCCCCGGTGAACAGCACGAGCAGGGGGACACCGATAAGCAGTATCCCAACGAGAGCGGAGCTCGACTCGACCACGTTGTCGAGGCTGCGGCCGACGACCACCGTTCGCCCATCCCCACTCACATCGGCAACGGCCAAGAATGGGTCATCATCGAACGGAACGTCGACCTCGACGCTGCCTCCATCCTGCAGGAGGTTTGCCGGCGGGGGCGCACCGGCCATGTTCTCGCTCGAAGCGATCACACCGCCGTTCCCGTCCAGGATCTGCACGTATTCGTCATCCCCGAATGTGTCCGTGAAGGTGGCCGGTGAAATGCCACGGGCGAGTTCGCTCGAGATGGGTGCGGCCCTCACTCGGGCAGCCGCGCGCACGTCGTCGGTGAGCGACCGCCTGATGAACACCACCAGTGCGACGGAAGCAACGATCAAAGACAACCCGAGGACCGCCACGGCCCCCAGGGTGGTTCTGACCCTCACGGTGCTGCTGCTCTCGCGCAACCTGGCCAGCCAAGACCCCGCGCGGCTAGGTCCCATCGGCGTCCAAACGGTAGCCGGCGCCCCGCACCGTCTCGATCGATGCTTTCTCGAAGGGCCTGTCCAGCTTGTTGCGCAGATGGCCTATGTAGACCTCGACGATGTTGGGA
>JALZOM010000006.1 GCA_030913945.1 Actinomycetota bacterium | reverse complement strand
TTGCCCACGCCGTGCGCTGGGAACGGTGGAGAGTGCGGAAGTCGGCGCCGGCGGTTGAGGCGAAGGATCTGGGGGACGCTAGATTTGTCCGCTCACGAGAACTGGCAGGAAGGGATTGCGCATGGAGCCGGTTTACCGGCCTGTGGTGGCGTTCGCGCTCACGATCTTCAAGGGCATGCGCTGGAAGATCCAGACCACAGGCGAGAACCACGTTCCCCTATCCGGCCCGGCTGTCATCGCTACGAACCACGTCGGATATCTCGATTTCGTTTTCGTCGGCGCGGCCGCGCGCAAGCGCGGACGGCTCGTGCGCTTTTTGGCGAAGCATGAAGTCTTTGCACATCCCGTAGCCGGGCCTCTCATGAGAGGGATGAAGCACATCCCAGTGGATCGTTATGGGCGAGCTCGCGACGCCATCGAGGCTTCGGTAGAGGCATTGCGCGACGGAGAGGTGGTCGGCATGTTCCCGGAAGGGACGATCAGCCGTTCTTTCGTTCCCTCCGACGGAAAGTCGGGTGCCGCTCGGATGGCGATGGAGGCGAAGGCGCCTCTGATACCCGGAGCTGTATGGGGCACCCAGCGGATCCTGACGAAGGGCCGCCCGAAGAACTGGCAGCGCAACATCACGATCACGGTCGATCTGGGGGAACCGATCCCGTACGACGAAACCTCAGACCCCGATGTTGTGACCAAGCGACTGATGGAGGTGATCGAAGAGATGGTGCACAACGCCGCGGCGTCGTATCCCGATCGGCCGCTCGGCGATGACGATCGCTGGTGGGTTCCGGCGCATCTCGGGGGTACGGCCCCCACAGTCGAGGAGTCACTCGAGATGTCGCGTGCTGAACGCGAAGAGAGGGCGCGCCGACGGCGGGCGGAATAGTTACGCAACGCTGGCGTGGGTGTCCGGTGGGCTTGCCGGGTCTGCCTTCGAGACGGTGAAGGCGGGGATGAAGACGTGCGCGAGGGGTCCGATCCCAAGCGCATAGGCCACCGTGCCGATGCCAACCGACCCCCCCAGGGCCCACCCCAGGGCAAGCACCACGATCTCCAGCGTTGTCCGCACCAGACGGATGGAGTGACCTCGGCCCGCGATCCCGGTCATCAACCCGTCGCGCGGGCCGGGGCCGAGACCCGCCCCGATGTACGCGCCGGTCGCAACCCCGTTCAGAACGATCCCGGTCACAAGGAAAGCCCACTGCCACGCTGTGTTCGGAGGTTCGGGAAGGAGCGCCAGTGACGCATCGATGGCCAGACCGATGAGGATCGCGTTGCTCACCGTTCCCAACCCCGGCCGTTGTCGCAGGGGGATCCACAAGAGAAGGACCACCACCCCCACCGCGATCGTGCACGTCCCGATCGAGGCGCCCGTCTGGCGGCTCAGTCCCTGGTGCAGCACGTCCCATGGATCGAGCCCTAACGCGGCTTTTACCAGGAGTGCCGAGCTGAACCCGTAGAGCGCGAGACCGAGATACAACTGCGTGAGTCGCCGCCCTCGCGCGTCCGCGGGAACCGGCAGTAGAAGAGACATCGGAGGAGGATAAGGGGGACAGAGCCGGACGACGCGGGGTGGGCGCCGCCCGGCTCTGACTTTGTTGCAAGGGCTACTCCGTTACTTCAAGCGTGCCCTTCATCGAGTCGGGGTGGTATTTGCAGATGAAGTCGTAGGTGCCGGGCTCGACGTCTGCGAGATCCACCGTCGTCGATGAGCCAGCCTCGACGTCCTCGTCCAGACCGGCCTCTTCCGCGGAGATGTTGTGCTCGGCGTCGTCCTCGTTCATGTACTCGATGCTGCCTCCCGTGGCAGCCGTGAGCGACTCCGGCTGGAAAGCGAAGTTGGCGGCGGTCAAGGTGACGGAGCTACCTCCACCACCACCGGTATCGTCGCCTCCGCCTCCACTGGTGACCTCACCGTCATCGCCTCCGCAGGCGGCCACCAGGACGGCCACCATCAACATCACGATCATCGATCTGAGCTTCATGCCCTCTCCTTTCATTCGACTCATTCGACCTCAGTACCGCCTTTCGGCCCGGTTGGATTCAATCGTGGTGTGTGGTGCACTTCACCTGGCTGGTTCGGGCCCGCAACAAGGCCGGACGACGTGGTGCCGCGTTGACCCGCCAGCTCCTCACCTTCTCCCGTTTGGACGTACCCCGAACCGAGGTACTTCTCGTCAACGACGCGGTGGCCGTTCTCATTTCCGGTTATCCGGACGATGTGATTCGCGAACACGGTGAACTTCCATCGGATACCGCACTGGTCATGAAGCCTTTCACCCCCATGCAGCTGGCCAGGCGGTCACGCGCGCGGCGGCCCACTCGACCCCGTGATCCGGGCTTCCCGAACCGGCCGTTAGGGCTTGTTCCTATGACTGAGTCGGATACCGGGGTTAGATTGTTCTCATGGCATCGGACCAGCGTCTGATCCCGCTCTTGGGGATAGCCGGAGCCATGTGTGCTGTGGCGAGCGTCGTTTTATTCGGCTTAGCTCTTGGATTCGATCCGGGTGCCGGGTCAGAACTGGTGGAGCGGCTTCGGGATGCAGAACCCGGCGACGCAACCCTCGTTCGATGGGCAGCCGTTACCGACATGCTCGGGTACTACCTATTTCCAGTCGCTCTGATCGTCGCAGTTCGAGAGCGCATCCCCTGGTCGAGTACGAGTAGTCGTGACTTTGCGACGGTGGCCGGCGTTCTCTACGGAACGATCGGGGCCATCGGAGCGGGGATGCTGGCATCCGCTGCACCGCCCCTGATCGAAGGCGCCGCGCCCGGTTCTCGCGTCGTCCTGCAGACCCTTGCGGACACCGTCGAGGGTCTATGGCAGTGGCTCGAGCCCGTTCCCTTCACCGTGTGGGCGGGAGGGGGTAGCGCTCGCGTTGCGAGTCCACCATGCCTTCTTCTCGGCATTGTTCGGTCTTCTGGCCGTCGGTGGCGTGCTCGTTTGGGTGGGTCGGATCTTCGCGCTCGAACCCATCCTCATCGCAGGCTTGATCGCATGGTTGATGCCGTTCCCCTTCATCCTCGCGACCGCGGGTTGGTGGGGCCGATCGAGAACGGAGCATTTGCACACTCGTTGATCTGAGCGGCCGGCCCTCATGAAGGTATCGTGCCGAACGGAAGAGGGGACGAAGTCGCAAAGGAGACGCATCATGAACTGGACGCTCGAAGTAGTCACGATTCCGGTCTCGGACCAGGACCGCGCCCTGAGCTTTTACGCCGAACAACTGGGTTTCAACGTGGACATCGACCACCGGATCTCCGACGAGCTTCGCCTCATCCAGCTGACCCCTCCCGGGTCGGGTTGCTCGATCCACTTGAGGATTGGGAACGACGAGATGCCGTCTGGCTCCCTCGAGGGGTTGCAGCTGGTGGTCCCGGACATCCATGCTGCGCATGCGCATCTCGTCGAGCGGGGGGTCGAGGCCGGTGAGGTCCAGGTGTTCGACTCAGGTTCACTCCGCCCCAGCCGAGATGGGGACGTTCTCGATAACGTCGGGTTCCTCTACTTCAGCGATCCAGATGGCAACGCCTGGTCCGTGCAGCAGATATCCGCCCGCGGCTAGACGGTCGTTCTCCGACTCGATATGAGAGTCTTCGTAGCAGGGGCTACCGGCGTCGCTGGGCGACGGGCGGCAAGAGATCTGGTTGCAGCCGGCCAAGACGTGTCCGGGGTAGCGCGCTCGCCCTCCAAGGCGGCATTGCTCCAGAGTCTCGGCGCGATACCCGTAGAGGTTGACCTCTTCGACGCCAACGAGGTTCAGCGAGCGGTCACGGGCCACGACGCGGTCGTGAACCTGGCGACGAGCATCCCAACCTCCGCAGCCCGCATGGGGATGCGCAGCGCTTGGGGAGAAAACGACCGGATCCGCCGGCAGGTATCCCGAAATCTTGTCGAGGCGGCGATCGCAACACGCGCTGAATGCCTAATTCAGGAGTCGATAGCGTTCATGTACGAAGATCGCAAGGACGATTGGATCGACGAGGACGTGCCGATCGAGTCTGCTCCGCACGCCGACTCCGCTCTTGAGGCAGAAGGACAGGCGCGGCGTTTCACCGAAAGCGGTGGACAGGGGATCGTCCTCCGCTTCGGCCAGTTCTATGCGGCCGATGCGCCGCATACCGTGACGATGGTCAAAGTGGCCCGGCGTGGCATCTCGCCGTTCGTGGGACCCCCGGCGCCTATCTCCCTTTCCTCCATGCTGATGACATCGCAACCGCCGTGGTCGCGGCCTTACAAGCGCCCTCCGGGATCTACAACGTTAGCGACGACGAGCCGCTGCGACGCCATGAGCTCGCAAGGGTGCTCGCCGGGGCTCTCGGTAAGCGCAAGCTCCGTACTCTCCCATACGTCGGAATGAAGCTGAGCGGGATAACCAAGATGTACCTAAGGTCTCAGCGCGCGTCCAACCGCCGCTTCAAGGAGGTCACCGGATGGACTCCGCTGCAGCCGACCCCGAAGGTCGGACTCCCTGTTGTTGTGAGAGCGATCCAGGGGGCCGGCGAGGCGTGATGATTTGCCGAACTTACCCCTCGACCACTCGCTCGGCGGGACCGAAAACGAAGAAGACTGGCATCCAGGGCTCTGGATCTCCATCCCACTCCATCGCTCGCACCTGGTCGACGGTGCGCCGACCGTGAAGCGCTCTGAACAACTCGAAGGTTGAAGTGCTAAGGGTCGCGACCGGTTCGCCCTTGCCAACCTGTCGGTCGACCTCGTCGGTGACGATCTTCAGGGCTGGCAACCCTTCGGTTTGTGTCTTCTGGTCGACGAACGAAAGGCCCATCTCGACGGCGGGAACGATACTCTCGTCGTCTCTCGCTCCGGGCCGGTTCAGCGCACTCCTCAAGTCCTGCTCGTGCGCCAGGGCATCGGATACCGCCACTACGCCGAGGTTCGACTCGAAGAGATCACCTGGGTCCTCGAGAAGCTTGGTCCACTCGGTGATGCACTCCTGCATAGAACGATTCTGTCGTTCCTCAACCACCCTGTCCCCCCATCCCGAAGAGAAGGCTTCTTTGGGATCGCCGGACCGGTAGGTGGTGAAGAAGCCGGCTAGGTGGGCGACGACGTCCTTTACCGTCCACCCCGGACAAGTGGGAACCTCTACGTCCTCATCCTGTCCTTCCAGAAGGGTGCAGATGCGACGATAGACGCGTTGGTACCCCTTGGCGTGGTCCATCCCTACTCCTTTCGCTCTTGGGCAAGCGCGTACTAGGGCTCCGAGATCTTCCCGTGTGGGTACTCAGGCGCTCGGTTTTGGAACGACAGGATCTTCGGGTTCCGGATGACTCCGTCGCGGATCTCGATCGCTCTCCTGATCGTCTCATCCCTCTCCCATTCTTCGGGGCCGGCCATAACGACAGGTAGATACGAGAGCAGAGCTCCGCTTATCTCCCACGTCGCCGAGTTCCACAGATAGGACGGGCTGTGATCCACAGCGTAGTAGTGCGTGCCGCCGCCCACGGAGAACATCGGATCGGAGAAGGTCGTTGGGCGTGCCCATTCGAAGCCCATGCCCTCGTCACAGGACACGTCGATGATCAAACTACCGGGGGCGAACAGCCCGAGATCGTCGTTCGACACGAACATGTACGGTGAGCCCGGGTCCTGCAGAACGCAATTCACGACGATGTCGTGCTCGGCTAGGACCTCGACCATCGGACTCGATCCATCCTCCGATTTGACATTCAACCTGCTGGGATCGTCGTCCTCCGCTTCGTACTGAAGGATCGTCGCCGAGTGCACGGGCGATGCCACCTCAGCCGGCTCTCGGTGCGACAAAACGGTAACGTCGAAGATCCCGAGGTTCGCAAGGGCAGTCACCGCTCCTCGGGCGGTCGCTCCGAAGCTGATCACAGCGGCGCTCAGAGGCCGCCCGTACTGGCCGGTGAGTCCCATCAGCCGCAGCGCGTGTAACACCGAGCAGTATCCGGCCAATTCGTTGTTCTTGTGGAAGACGTGGAGATTGAAGGTTCCATCCGAGCGCCAGAGATTCATCGCCTCCCACGCGATCAGGGTCAGTCTCCGATCGATCGCGTTCTGGGTCAGCTTCTCGTCCTGCACGCAATGTGGCCAGCCCCATAACGCCTGTCCCTCGTGCATCTCGGCGAGGTCCTCCGCAAGCGGCTTGGGGAGCAGGAGGACATCGCATTCTTCGAGGAGTTCATGTTGTTTTCGAACGCCGGCGAACAGCTCCACGAGCTGCTCGGGATCGGTCCCGAAGCGGCTCCCGTAGCCCTCTTCAAGGAAGATCGACTTTCTGAGATCCGGAGGGATGGCCTCGAAGTGCTGAGGGTGGATGGGCAGCCGGAACTCGTTCTCTTTGTGGGTCGTTCCTAGTACTCCGAGACTGAGCGAGCTCAATGTGGGTTCACCCTAAGCCCCATGAGCGACTGCAGAGCTCCCTGGCATCACGAGGATCATGCGGCGGATCGGGCATCTTCGACTGGGGGCCACTCGGCTACACACATGGGTCCGTTCGGCCCTCGCCTTCTCGCTCCGAACCCACCACCATTGAACACGAACGATGTTGAAGGGGAGCAGAGATGAACGAGCAGCGAGTAAAGAACATGATGACCAACCTGGTGGTGATGGTTTACCCCGAGGATCCTATCCAGGAGGCCGCAAGCCGGCTCGTCCGCAACGGGATCAGCGGAGCTCCCGTAGTCAAAGACGGCAAGGTTGTCGGCGCCATCTCTGAAGTCGACATCGCTCGAGCGTTGACGGGGCCGGCAAGCATCCATCGGGGGCTGCAAGTATCGGACGTACTTTCGCTGATCATGCGCCATGCTGCTCCCGGCTCGCATAAACACGCCCGCACCGTGGCTGACGTCATGTCGTCGCAGGTCTTCACCATCGGACCCGAGGAGAGTCTGTTCAAAGCGGCTCAGTTACTAGATCGTCATGGGATCAAGAGACTGCCGGTGCTGAACGATGAGGGTTACCTGGTGGGGATCCTGTCCCGTGGCGACTTGGTGAGAGCGATGACTAGGAGCGATGTCGACATCGGAACCGATGTCGCCTGAGCGGACGACGAGTCTGCCTTGAACTCACTCTGACACCAGCCGGATTCTCGGGCGGTGACGACCCTTAGAGTGAGGCCATGAGCCCTCCCGCCGATCGACTCGTGATGTCACTGGTCGAAGCTGGGATGGCTCTCGCATCGGAACTGGATCTCGATGGCCTGCTGCAACGGATCGCCGACATATCCCGAGAAGTCATCGGCGCCCGCTACGGTGCGGTGGGTGTGCTGGGTAGCCAGGGGGAGCTGGTGCGGTTCGTGTATTCCGGCATCGACAAGCAGCTCGCCGATTCGATCGGCGACCTCCCGGTAGGAAGGGGGGTGCTTGGAGCTCTGATCGAAGAGGGGACACCTCTCAGGTTGCAGGAGATCTCCGATCATCCTCGGTCTTATGGCTTCCCTGATGACCACCCACCGATGCATTCGTTCCTCGGAGTGCCGATCGTGGTGCGCGATCACATATTCGGGCGTCTGTACCTGACCGAGAAACAGGGTTCTGAGAACTTCACGAAGGACGACGAGCGCATAGCGCTTTCGTTCGCCGCGCAGGCCGGGGTAGCCATCGACAATGCGGGATTGATCGAGGAGCTGAAGGCTCGCGGTGAGATCCTCGCGATCCTTGAAGAGCGCGATCGCATCTCCAGAGAACTCCACGATGGCGTCATCCAGTCGATCTATTCCGTGGGGCTATCGATCCAGGGTGCGATGACGCTGATCGAGCGTGATCCGGATGGGACGAGGAGGCGGATGGATGAAGTGATCGTCACACTCGACAACGTCGTGCGGGATGTGCGCTCTTATATCTTCGCCCTCCAACCCAAGAGCGTTGAAGAGCGTGGCCTCAAGAGGGGGATCGAAGAGTTGATTGAGGATCTCAAGGTCAACGCACTTGCGGAAACCAGCGTGGAACTGTCCGCAACCGCTCTGGAAATGATTCCGGAAGCGGCAAAGGGAGACATGATTCAGATCGTGCGCGGGGTCCTATCAAACATCGCTCGTCATGCTCGAGCCACTCAGGTTTCAGTGGAATGCGCCGTGAGAGACGACAGGGTCGTGATGAGCATCGAGGATGACGGCATCGGTTTCGATCCGGCGACGATTCAGAGAGGTGACGGGCTCACCAACATCGAAGAACGTGCCAAGCACATCGGTGGACAGTTCGTCATCTCGAAGCGCGCACCAAGAGGCACGGTGCACACCTTGTCTCTTCCAGGGGAGAAGAGCTAACGATGGCGGAGAGCCTCAAGGTGATGCTGGTCGACGACCACGAGATCGTGCGCCAAGGACTGCGCTCTCTGCTTGAAGCAGAGGCTGACATCGAGGTCGTCGCCGAGGCCGATAACGGACCCAGTGCGGTCTCGCTTGCCAGAACGCATCAACCGGACGTTGTTGTCATGGATGTCCGGATGCCCGGAGGCTCAGGGGTAGAAGCTTGTCGGGCCATCCGCGACGAGCGTCCGGATGCGCAGGTCATCATGCTGACGTCGTTCTCGGATGACGAGGCTCTGTTCAAGTCGATCATGGCCGGCGCCGCGGGCTTCGTACTCAAACAGATACGGGGCACCCATCTAGTTGATGCGATCCGCACCGTGGGATCGGGCAGGTCACTTCTCGACCCAGATGTGACCCAACGTGTTCTGGAGCGCCTTCGCAAAGCGAAGTTCGACGACAAAGACCCAAAGCTGGCCCGGCTGTCGCCTCAAGAGGAACGCATCCTCGACATGATCGGAGAGGGCCTGACCAACCGTGAGATCGCAGGCCGGATCCATCTCTCCGACAAGACGGTTAAGAACTATGTCTCAACCATCCTCCAGAAGCTCGATGTGGCCCGTCGTGCCGAGGCGGCGGCCTATATCGCCACTGCGCGGGCAGGGCACCCTCAAACCGACGTCTAGCCCCTTCTTGGTTCTCCGTGTGGCCCCCAAGAGAGGGGCCGACCGGCACTTGGTCTGAGGAGGCAATCCCAGCATCCTTAGGTTAAGAAATCGGTCCACCAAGGAGGACACCGTGTCACAGACATTCGAAGGAGCCAACAAATTGCTTGCGTCTAAGCCTGCCACTGGTGCAACAACGGTGGCCCGGAAGGACAGACGGTTCATCGACCTGATGATCAGTTGGTCGGGTGCCGTCGTTGCGGTGGTACTACTCGCGTTGGGCGCCGCTGCGATCTACGGCGGATCATTCGCTCTGAGCAACGTGCGCGACCGCCTCGAGCCACAGAACATCAGTTTTCCGCCCGCTGCCGAGATGACCGCCGCGGAGACCACCGACATCGGAGCTTTCGCCGGTATGAAGGTGGATACGGGCACAGAGGCTGAGGCGTACTCCCGTTACATCGGCGGTCACCTCATGGACGTCAACGAGGGAGCGACCTACTCGGAGACGAGTGCTGCAGCTCGTGCGGAAGGCCTCACTCCCAAGGCGGCGGCTGAGCTCCAGGGCATGGCCGACACGCTGTTCAAGGGCGAGACCCTTCGGGCGATCCTGCTGAATGCATACGGCTGGTGGACGGTCGGTCAGATCACGATGTGGGCCGGTATCGGAGCGGTTATCGCTGGACTCTTCCTGACTCTCTTCGTCAGTCTTGGGTTCCTTCACGCTCGCAAGGTGCGGATGCAGAGCTAGCCGATATCGCAGCAAGTCGGTTTGCGGTCCAGGCGTCCGAAGGGCGCCTGGACCGCGCACGAAGGGCGGCAGATACGGGAGCGCCGAAGGTCGTGCTCACAAAGGGCATGGGCAGTTCGGCTGAAGCAGATTGGGGAGGCGCTGCGGGA
Source organism: Actinomycetota bacterium (assembly GCA_030913945.1). Taxonomy (GTDB): domain Bacteria; phylum Actinomycetota; class CADDZG01; order CADDZG01; family WHSQ01; genus JACCXF01. Next base: position 2,031 of record JALZOM010000006.1, on the reverse strand, counting down.
CTCTCGCGGCGCTTCGCATCCCTAAGGAGGAGGCGCGGTGATCAGCGGCAGGAGTGTCGAGTTGCACAGCCCTGTAGCGATCAGGGAGAGACTCTCACGAGCTCCGAAGCAGAGTCATCTGCGCGACTTCATCTATGGCGGGATAGACGGGGCCGTAACGACCTTCGCCGTTGTCGCCGGTGTGGCCGGCGCGGGTTTGTCGGCCTCAGTAGTGATCATCCTCGGGGTGGCGAATCTGATAGCGGACGGCTTCAGCATGGCGGTGAGCAACTATGCGGCAACACGTGCCGAGTTGCAGAAACGAGCGTTGGCGCGAGCCGAAGAGGAGCAGGAGATACGGGACATCCCAGAAGGCGAGCGGGAAGAGATCAGGCAGATCTTCTCCCTCAAGGGGTTCTCCGGCGACCAATTGGACCGAGTCGTCGAAGTCATCACCGCCAACCCAAGGGTCTGGGTCGATACCATGATGGTCGAAGAGCGTGGCTACAGCGTTACTCGAGAGGAGCCGCTTCGGGCCGCCAGCTCGACGCTCCTTGCCTTCGTCGTCATCGGCTTCATCCCGTTGTTTGCGGTCATCCTCGACTCAGTGGTTCCGTCGCTCCTCGATCGTCCGTTCCTATGGAGCTCCGTGATGACGGGGATCGCCTTCTTCGTGGTGGGCGCCTTGAAGAGCAGGTTCGTTGCGCAACGTTGGTGGCTATCGGGTTTGGAGACCTTATTGATGGGTGGATCGGCTGCAGCGATCGCGTATGCGATCGGCGCCATCCTCGGCAACGCGGTCGGTTAGGTCAAGGTGGTTGGTTAAGGCATTCGAACCCAAGGCCCTCGGATTCGAATTCTGCCAGGGCCCGATCCTCTGACCCGAGCTCTTGTCGGACAACGGCCTCTGACCTGGTCTGGTAACGATGATTCGAGCCCATCGCCGAGGAGGTCTCCTGGTCCCAACACTGGCCCTACCTCCGACCCCCTCAAGAGAGGCCGTCCGGCCCTTGGCGCTCGAGACCCCTTCCACCATCCTGAGATCAGGAAGCCACCACCACTCCAAGGAGGCTGGTGATGGCGGCCTCAGAGAGAAGCGCTCCAAGGGCGCTTCTCTTGCGCCTGGGGTTGCCTGGCGGTGACGAGATGTGCCCCAGGGCAACCTACCTACCGCCAACACCTTACTCACGCAAGGAGGAACCGACCCATGGACCAAGAACTCTCGGATCAGACGAAGCTCAACCTCATGTGGCCGGTGGCTGGATTCTTCGTAGTCATCGCGTTCGGCGTCGGAATGATCTCGATGGCTGCCTTCGACCAGCGGCCACTCGCAACTGGGTCCCCGGCCCAGGCCGTTGAGGTGATCGAAGTGGAGTTGGGCGACCTCTTCATCGAGCCGGCGAAACTCAGCGCTCCTGCGGGGGTGCCGTTGACGTTCGAGGTCACCAACAACGGCAAGATCGAACACAACTTCGCGATCGAGGGCGGCTCCGGTACCGAGATGATCCCACCGGGGGAGAGCGCCACCCTCCAGGGCGATGCACTGGAGGCAGGCGACTACACGTTCATCTGCCAGGTCGCCGGCCACGCTGATGGGGGGATGGAGGGTGTACTCACCGTTTCCGGGGAGGGCGGCTCATCGACCGGTATGAGTGCAAGCAACAACTCCCCTCACGGCATGGCGGGCATGAGCGCCGCCAAGATGGCCGAGGTCGACGCCGCCGTCACCGAGACCTTCCCGGCCGAGACTAAGGGCCTTGGGGGTCAACCGCTCGAGTTCGAGATCGTCGATGGGGTCAAGGTCTTCGAACTCACTGCGGATGAGCTCCGCTGGGAGGTCGAGCCCGGCGAGGTGTTCGACGCGATGGGCTACAACGGAACCCTCCCCGGTCCTCAGATCAACGCCGATCTCGGCGATCGAGTGAGGATCATCCTGAATAACAAGCTCGATCAGCCGACCACGCTACATTTCCACGGTATCAGGGTCCCCAACGCGATGGATGGGGTCCCCGTCGTCACTCAGGACCCGGTGATGCCTGGTGAGTCGTTCAC
>JALZOM010000210.1 GCA_030913945.1 Actinomycetota bacterium | reverse complement strand
ACGATCTACTATCCGGCACAGGCCTCCGCATCGCGCACTCGATCGCGTTATCCGTGCCGCTGGTCGGAACGTGGACCGCGTTCCTGGTTTTCGGCGGTGAGTTCCCTGCCGAGGACATCATCGGCCGGCTGCTCGTGGTCCACATCATGATCGTGCCGGCGGCTATCGGCGGGCTCATCGCCGCGCACCTCGCGATCCTCTGGAGACAGAAACACACCGACTTCCCGGCCCCCGGGCGTACGGAGACGAACGTTGTCGGGTCGAAGCTATGGCCCACCTACGCGGCCAAATCCGTCTCTTTGTTCCTGGCGGTCTTCGCCGTGACGGCGCTGCTGGGGGGGCTCGTCCAGATCAACCCGGTGTGGCTCTACGGACCGTTCCGGCCCGAGCAGGTGAGCTCGCCGGCGCAACCCGACTGGTACATGGGATGGGTTGAAGGAGCGCTGCGCCTCATGCCCGCCTGGGAACTGCGCGCTTTCGGGTTCGAGATCCCGAACCCCTTCTACCCGGCTGTGCTTCTGCCCGGTATCACGTTCCTCCTCCTCTACGCGTGGCCGTTCCTCGAGGCGCGTTTCACGAAGGACCTCGAGCCCCATCACCTCCTGAACCGGGCGCGTGACCACCCCGCCCGTACCGCACTGGGGGCCGCAACGCTCACCTTCTACACGGTGCTGTTCTTCGCCGCGAGCAACGATCTCTTCGCGAAGCTCCTGGAAGTGCGCGTCGAAACGGTCACGACGATCTACCGGATCCTGGTTCTTGGCCTCCCACCGGTCGTCGGCTACGTGGTGTTCCGGCTCATGAAGGGTCTTCTCGCTAGTGGAGCCGAGCGGTTCACTCAGATGCCGCTATCGGCGGTACTGCACCAGCGTCGCTAGGACACGCCGCCGCGCCGCCGGTCTCAGCCGAGTTGCTTCAGGGGGGCAAGCGTGAGGTCCAGCCGTTTTTCGCCGCCCGCCGCGGGGAAGTTGATCGTGGCCTCGAGTCCCACGGCCGAGCGCGAGATCTCGAGGATGATGCCGCGGCCCCACCGGTCGTGTTCGACCTCCTGCCCCACCTTGTAGCCGGTCGTGTCCCTCGCCCGGGGTTTCGTGGCCGACTTCTTATGTTCCTTCGCCTTCTCCATCCGGATCAGGTCGTCGGGTATCTCCTTGAGGAAGCGCGACGGTGGGTTGTAGCCGGTGTTCCCCCACAGGCTGCGAGACCATGCGTTGAGGAGGTAGAGCCGTTCCATAGCCCTCGTCAGACCGACGTAGCAAAGGCGGCGTTCCTCCTCGAGTTGATCCGGTTCCGCGAGCGAACGGATGTGCGGGAAAACACCTTCCTCCATGCCGACGATGAAGACGATCGGATACTCGAGGCCCTTGGCGTTGTGGAGCGTCATGAACGTGACGCCGGCCTCCTCGCCTTTGCTCAGATCGGTATCGGTGATAAGCGCGATCCGTTCGAGGAAGTCGGTGAGGCTTGGCTCTTCGGAGTTCTCCTGATATTCCGCAGCAACCCCCGCCAGCTCCTTGAGGTTCTCCTGACGGGAGAGCGCCTCGAAGGTCCGCTCGGACGCCAGCTCGTTCATGTATCCGTTGATGTCCCATGTCATCGAGACGATGTCCTGCACCGGTAGACCTTCCTCGGCCGCCATCCTTATCCGCTGGAAGATCCGAGCGACCTCCAGGATCCCGCCGAGTGCGCGCTTCGACAGACCCGGGATCTCCTCTGCGCGATCGAATGCCTCGCCCGGCGCTATCCCGTTCTGCCGTGCGAAGGCGCCGGCTTTGGCCAGCGTCACGTCCCCTATCCCCCTGCGCGGGTTCTGCGCCGCCCTCTCGAGGCTGATCGAGTCGGAGGGGTTCATAGCGGCGCGAAGCCACGCCATCAGGTCCTTGATCTCTTTGCGGTCGTAGAAACCGACGCCGCCGACCAACTTGTACGGAAGCTCGTGGGTGCTGAACACCTCTTCGAGAACGCGCGATTGGGCGTTCGTGCGATAGAACACCGCGATGTCTCCCAGGCTGTAGCCGAACTCCTCGCGCAAGCGGGCTACTTCATCCGTTACCCATCCCGCCTCATCGTGTTCGTTCTGCGCGTGATAGCGAGTGATGAGCTCGCCGCCGACGGAATGGGTCCAAAGTGACTTCGGCTTGCGCATCAGGTTGTTCTCGATCACGGAGTTCGCGGCGTCGAGGATCGTGCGCGTCGACCGGTAGTTCTGTTCCAGCGTGATCACTTTGGCGTCCGGCCAATCCCGTTCGAAGTCCAGGAGGTTCTTGATCGTGGCGCCTCTGAACGCATAGATGCCTTGGTCCACATCCCCTACGACCATGATGTTGCGCCACTTCCCCGCCATCAGCGTTGCCCAGCGGGCTTGGGCGTGGTTCGTGTCCTGGAACTCGTCGATGAGAACGTGAGAGAAGCGTTCTTGATAATGCTCGAGCGCGTCCGGGAATCGATCGAAGATCTCGACGCATCGCATGATGAGGTCGTCGAAATCGAACGCAGAAGCCTCCTTGAGCCTGTTCTCGTACTCGGTGTAGACCTCGGCCACCGTCCGTTCCCATGGGTTCGAGGAAAAGTTTGCGAACAGGCTGGCGTCCATCAGTTTGTTCTTCGCATCCGAGATCGAATGCGACACCGCGCGCGGCGGCACCCTCTTCGGGTCGATGTTGAGCTCCTTCAGGCACAGCTTGATCATCCGCTCGCTATCCGACTTGTCGTAGATCGAGAACGACGAACGGATCCCAAGCCTCGGTGCCTCCCGACGAAGGATGCGAACACAGGCCGAGTGGAACGTGGATACCCACATGCTGTGGGCGACCGGTCCGACCAGCTCCGCCACCCGTCGCTTCATCTCACCGGCCGCCTTGTTGGTGAACGTGATGGCCAGCACCGCGTAGGGCGAGACCCCGGAACCCATGAGATAGGCGATGCGGTGCGTCAGGACCCTGGTCTTCCCGGACCCGGCCCCCGCCACGACGAGGACCGGGCCCTCACCATGAAGGACGGCCTCCCGTTGTACGGGGTTCAGGTTGGCTAGGAGGTCTTCGCTCATGTCATCGATTATGGGGTCTTGGTGCGCGTTCGGAGCTTCTCTAGGACCATCCCGGCCCCCCGGCGCTCCGCGGGAGTCAACCCCACCGCGAGATAGACGCCTGCGTAGGCTGCAAACCCCGCGATCGCCGTCAGCACCACGTCCAGGAGCCACCCGCTCGTGATCGCCGCGTGCACCGCGAACATCGCGCCCAACGACGCCAGCGAGGGGGCGAGAAGCCTGGCGTAGGTCTTGTCGTAGGGCTGGATCCCAACGAACCTTCTCACCAGGGCGAGGCGCGCCCACTTCGACAGGGCGAAGGTGACGGCGTTCGCGATCGCGGCCCCCTCCATCCCGTACCTGGGGCACAGCCAGAAGGCCAGACTTAGGTTCAGAGCCAGCGAGCCCGCGTAGACGGCCAGGTCCCAGCCGGTACGACCCACCATGATGAGCACGAAGCCCACGCTGCCGGTTGCGACGTTGATGAACTGGCCGGCCAGGAGGATGAGCAACGCCGCCTGACCCCCGGAGAACTCCGATCCGAAGATCTTGAGAACGTCACCCGGGGCCACGACCAGCAACAGGAAAACCGGCATGGTCGCCGCAAGCGTCCACTTGGTCAACGCCTTGAAAAGCTTGTCGAGCCGTTGTCTCTCGCCGCGATTGTGAAGGTCCGCAACGAAGGGGCTGAACATGAGGCTCACCGAAGTCAGGAACAGGACGAGGACCTGGCCGGCCCGGAGCGAGGCGGAGTAGACCCCGATCTCGGTGTCCGCCGCGTAGCGGGTCAGGACGAAGAGGTCGGTCCAGAACAGGAGTTGCGAGAACAGCGCCGCCGGAGCGCGCGGGCCCGCGTAGCGCATCAGCCTCTCGAGCGCGCCCGGTTCCATCGGCGCCCGCTCCCACGAACGGCTCTCTCGGCGCCAGAAGTACCATGCGGCGGCCGACGCCCACACCCACGACAGTGAGTATGCGAGCACGCTCATCCACGTTGTGGTCGCGAACTGCCAGCCAACCAATATCAAGATCACCCACACGATCGGCTGGCCGGCCCAGAAGACGTACAGCGTGTAACGCATGATCTTGAGCCCGCGCGTAGCGGACAGCCACACGTTGGCAAGCGCTAGGAACGGGAGCCCGAGGGCAGCGGCCGGCACGACCCAGGGGTACGCCTCGGTGTCGATAGAGAAGACCGAGGCCACCGCATCCGACCCGAGCGCGGCGGCAGCGGCGAACACGAGGCTGACGATCGCCGCGATCAACGTCGCCCTGGCGACCGGGATGCGCAGACGTTCGAACCGCCCCTGGCCGACCTCGACGGCAACATCGCGCAACACAGCCATATCCATCCCCGCGCGGGTAGCGAACGAAAGAACGAAGGCGGCCTGGGTCATCACGGTGGCCACGCCGTAACCGGCTCGTCCGAGCGTTCTCGTCAGGATGATCTGTGCGGCGAATGTTGCAAATGCTGCGATGACGATCCCGAGGATGTTCTGCGACGTTCCCGAGAGGATGTTGATGTAGTCCCCGATCCCCTCGGCAGAGGATCGCTGCTGTTTCCCTGTGGAAGACCGGTTCTCGGCCGGAGACTGGTTGTCGGCGGGAGGCTGGCCCTCGCCCCTTACTCCCACTCGATCGTGCCGGGGGGCTTCGATGTGATGTCGTAGACGACGCGGTTCACGCCCGGCACCTCGTTGACGATGCGAGTCGATATCTGCTCGAGCAGGTCGTAAGGGAGCCGGGCCCAGTCGGCCGTCATGGCGTCTTCGCTCGTCACCGCACGCAGGACGATCGGATACCCATAGGTCCGTTCGTCGCCCATGACTCCGACGGATCGAACCGCAGGCAGCACAGCGAAGGACTGCCAGATCGCGCGCTGAAGATCCGCCTTCTTGATCTCCTCGACGACGATGGCATCGGCTGCGCGCAGAATCTCGAGCCGTTCGCGCGTGACCTCACCCACGATCCGGACAGCGAGACCCGGACCGGGGAACGGCTGACGCCAGACGATCTCTTCGGGGAGACCGAGTTCCTCGCCGACGCGGCGCACCTCGTCCTTGAAGAGGTTCCGCAGCGGCTCGACGAGCGTCATCTTCATGTCCTCGGGAAGACCGCCCACGTTGTGGTGGCTCTTGATCTTCGCGGCGTCCTTCGTGCCGGACTCGATCACGTCGGGGTAGAGGGTTCCCTGAACCAAGAAGCGCGCGTCGTTCAACTCGTCCCGGGCGACTTCTTCGAAGATGCGGATGAACGTCTCGCCGATGATCTTGCGCTTGCGTTCCGGATCGGTGACGCCGGAGAGGTTCTCGAGGAATCGGTCGGCGGCCTTCACGTGGATCAGATCCATCTTCAGGTGGCGTCGAAAGGTTTCCTCCACCTGTTCGGCCTCGCCGGCGCGCAACAGGCCGTGATCGACGAACACACAGGTGAGCTGATCCCCGACCGCGCGATGGATCAAAGCCGCCGCCACCGATGAGTCGACCCCACCGGACAGCGCGCAAGCGATCTTCTCGGATCCCACGATGCGCCTGACATCCTCGACCGCCGTGTCGATGATCGATGTCATGGTCCACGACGGCAGCAGGTCGCATGCTTGGTACAGGAAGTTCTTGAGGAGGTCCGTCCCCCGCGGTGTATGCGACACTTCGGGATGGAACTGGACGCCGTACAGCCCGCTCTCGGGATTCTCGAAAGCGGCGACCGGCGAGGACGGTGTTGAGGCGACCTGCCGGAAACCGTCGGGGGCTCGCACGACGGCGTCGTTGTGGCTCATCCACACCACCTGCTCGCCTGGAAGCTCGTCGAAGAGCACGGACCGGGGCGCATCGACCGACAGGTCGCTCTTGCCGAACTCCGCGATGCCGGTCCGGGCGACCTCGCCCCCGAGTGCCCTCGCCATCACCTGCTGTCCGTAGCAGATCCCGAGCACGGGGAGACCGAGCGAGAACAGCTCCGGATCCGCGTCCGGCGCGCCCGGCGAGTACACCGATTTGGGACCTCCGGATAGGACGATGCCGGAGGGGCGCGCCTCGGCCAGCGCGGCCACGGGGGTGTCGTGAGGGACGATCTCGGAGTACACGTGGCACTCACGGATGCGGCGGGCGATGAGCTGCGCGTACTGGGCGCCGTAGTCGACCACCAAGACTTTCTGCATAGGTCAGGTTACCGCGGCGGGCTTCGTCATCTCCGGCTCTTGCGAGCTTCGACCACGACGCTGAGGCCGTCATCGTCGGACGCCGCACCCTTGTTCTCGAGGCCGGCCTCCGTGCACAGGGCCTGGAGCTTCGGGATCAGGTCATCCGAGACCTCGAGCAGGAGCCATCCCCCGGGCTTGAGCCATTCCGGGGCCTCGAGGATCGCCCTCCTCATGAGGAAAAGGCCGTCATCGGACTCATCGGTGAGAGTGAAGAGCGGCTCGTGCTCCCGCACCTCGGCTGGGAGATCGTCCAGCTCATCGATCGGCACATAGGGGACATGGGCGGTGATGACGTCGATCCCGCCTCGTAGATCCTGAGGGAGTCCGTCGTACATGTCCCCCCGCTTGAAGGTCACGTTGGGAATCTCGAGTGCGCGGGCGTTCTTGCGACCCTGCGCCAGCCCCTCCTCCTGGATGTCCATGGCGTGGACCTGGGCGTCGGTGATCTCGTCCGCGATGGCGAGCGCGATCGGTCCTGCGCCGGTGCATATGTCGACCACGACCGGGTCGTCCATGCGCTTCAGGCGACGGACCGCCCGGTCGACGACCAGCTCGGAGGAAGGCCGGGGCACGAAAGATCCCGGCCAGACCTTGAGCTCGAGCCCGTAGAACTCGATGCGGCCGACGAGAACCGGAAAGGGCGCGCCCGCAGCCCGGCGGGCCACCAGTGCCAGGTACCGATCCGCATCACGTTTTGACAATCGCTCGTCGTCCTCGACGTCGTCGGGGTCCACGTCGAGCACGAAGGCCATCAGCTCAGCGGCCTCGTTGTCGGTGTCGTGATCCTCGAAGATGTGCGTCGAATCGGCGAGCACGCGCTCGCCCAATCGGCGCAATTCGGAAACGGTTCGGGATTCACTCATGGCAGCGAGCGACTCTACATGCCACCGCCACCCACCCCTGCAGCGAAGGGTCGGCTACGCGGGTTCGGGCACCGGGTTGTCCGCTTCCATCGGGACCTCGATCGCCGGCTTCTCCAACTCGGTCGAGAGGACGATGGTCGTACGGGTCCGTGCAACACCTCGGATCGACCTGATCCGGCGGAGCAGGTACTCGAGGTCCTTGTTCGTAGCGGTGCGGATCTTCACCATGTAACAGTCCTGGCCGGCTACCCGGTGGAACTCGAGCACGTCGGGTTCCTCGCAGATGCGGGCCACGATCGGCTCGTCCATCGCGAACTCGTTGCCCTCGGACAAGGTGATCTGCACGAAGGCCACGTGGGGGCGGTTGAGCTTCTCGGGCTCGAGGATCGCGGTGTACCCGCCGATGATCCCCCGCTGCTCAAGCTTCCGCACCCGTTCGTGGACGGCGGGGCCTGAGAGTCCTACCTCCTTGGCGATGGAGGCGTGCGCCATCCTGCCGTCTTCCCGCAGGAGGCGAAGTATGTGCCGGTCGACGCGGTCGAGGCCGGCAGCCATAGCTACCGGCCTCTCCGCGCTGACCCAGTTCGGGATGTGCTCCGATGCGACCGGGGGAAGGTCTTCGTCGGAGACAGCCGTGGGTCGACCTTGTAGAGCAACCAACTGTTCATCACTGGAACTCCTTCAAGTTGTTGTCCTAGATGGGGCGGTGGTTGGACCAGTCGTCCCCGTCACGGGAATCGACTCCGAACCTGGCGCTGAGGGCCAGCACGGCCGCAACAACGACGGCAAAGATTATGAGGTTCAAGATCATCGTCACCACCACTTTCCTAGGCTACTGCGTTTCAACACGTTCCTATCCTAATCCCCTACATCGGCACCGTCAAACTCATTCTTAAGGAAAACTTCCCTCAGACCAAGAATTCCACGGCCTACAGATTGCAACACCTAAGATTCGGCCCTATTCCCGCCTTACAGCCGAGTTTTTGGTAGTGGGTGAGTAATAAACCGGCCTGAACGATTCGGCTACCGGGGTCGGTCTGGATCCTCGGCCTCGGGGCGCTTCGCCCAGCGGTCCCGGCCGAGGGTGAACGAACGGCAGGGGACCCCATCTCGAATGACGTCGCGGTCGGGGACGAGCCCGAGCCGCTCGGCGACCCGGATCGACCTGGTGCTCTTCGGCATCATGACAGCGACGACAAGCTCTGCACCGAGCCCCGTGAATGCCTCGCGTATGAATGCTCGTCCTGCTTCGGTGGCCAGCCCCTTACCCCACCACTGTGGGAGAAGGGAGTAGCCGAGGTCCAGCGCTCCTAGATCTTCGTCGTGCTCCAGCCCCCCCCGTCCGACGAACTCGCCCGAATCCCGAAGACGCATGTGATACCGGCCGAACCGATGCCGCTCCCAATGGCGAACGATCTCAGTCACACGCTCCGCCGTCTGGTTCAAAGGCCAGGGACCGGATGGATCGAAGGCGTGCATGACCTGGGGGTCCCCATACAGACGATGCATGTCTCGGAGATCCGCGTCCGTGAGGGGCCGAAGGGTCAGCCGCTGGGTCTCCAGTACATCTGCGGGGGTTTGCATAATGCGATCGTATCCGGACCCCCCGAGCGATCCCATCTACATGAGCCGCTTATATGACGGGTCTTGTGGATGAGAAACCGAGATCGGCCTGCGATACGAATCGGCTTCCGACGAAAGAGGCTGGTTAGGCGCCCATGCCTACGTGTTGGGTGCGTTGTAGGAGCTTGCCTTCGGTTTGGAGGGATGGGGCGATCATTACCTCGGCCTTCTGGAACTCCTTGATGTTCGCGTAGCCGCACGTAGCCAAGCTTGTTCGCAGGGCTCCGAAGAGGTTCAGCCGACCATCGTTCTCGCGCGCCGGGCCGGCGAGGACCTCTTCGACCGTGCCGAGCGTCGAGGTCTTGACCCGGGCCCCCCGGGGCAGCGTCGGGTGGAAGGTCGCCATGCCCCAGTGGTAGCCACGCCCGGGGGCCTCCGCTGCCGTTGCCAGCGGCGAGCCGATCATGACCGCGTCGGCCCCGCACGCGATCGCCTTGGCGATGTCTCCGCCGGTTCGCATCCCACCATCTGCTATTACGTGGCAGTAGCGACCGGTCTCGTCGAGGTGACGGATCCGTGCGCCGGCGGCATCGGCGATCGCCGTCGCCTGAGGCACGCCTACGCCCAAGACACCACGCGTCGTGCAAGCGGCCCCCGGTCCAACGCCGACCAGAACGCCGACGGCGCCCGTGCGCATCAGGTGGAGCGCGGTCGAGTACGACGCGCATCCGCCGACGATGACGGGGATCTCGTACGTCGAGATAAATCTCTTGAGGTTGAGGGGCTCCGTGCGCGTCGACACGTGCTCCGCCGAAACGACCGTGCCCTGGATCACCAGCATGTCGAGCTCGGCCTCGAGCGCGACTTTGTGGAAGCTCTCGACCTTCTGTGGAGTGAGCGACGCGACGGCGGCGACGCCAGCATCCTTGATCTCGCGGATGCGCGTGTAGATCAGCTCTTTCTTGACCGGCTCCTGGTAGATCTCTTGCATCCGGAGGGTCGCCTTGTCATCGGCCAGCTCGGCGATCTCGGCCAGCACCTGATCGGCATCCTCGTAGCGCGTCTGGATGCCCTCGAGGTTGATCACGGCCAGACCGCCGAGGCGACCGATCTCGATCGCCATGCGAGGCGAGACGACCCCATCCATGGCCGAGGCCATCAGAGGCAGGTCGAGCGTGAAGGCATCGATCTCCCAGCTGATATCGACGTCGTCGGGGTCCCGGGTCCTCCGGGATGGGACGATCGCGATGTCATCGAAGCCGTAGGCCTTCCGGCCGGACTTCCCTATGCCGATCTCTATCTCCACCTGGGTGGCGCTCCTTCCTCAACGGCCGGCAGCGCCAGCCTCCCTCGTTCGATTCTCCGGGGGCGCTGCCGCTGGGTCAACGACCCGTCTCACCGGCGAGCCCCTCACCTGCGCCTTCGGCGACAAAATGATTTCGCGGTCCGTAGGAACGCTTACTGATCCCGATCCAGTCGCACCAGTCGGCCGGCGAGCTCGTCCTCCAAGAGCTTCACGTCGGCATCGACCATCAAACGCGCCAGCTCCTCGAAGTTGGTCCGCGGCTCCCATCCCAAGACCCGCTTGGCTTTGCTTGGATCTCCGATCAGCTTGTCGACCTCGGCCGGACGGTAGTAGTCCGGGTCGACCTCGACGTACTGCTCCCAATCGAGATCGACGTGGCCGAAAGCAACCTGTGCGAACTCTCGCACGGTGTGCCCCTCGCCCGTAGCGATGACGAAGTCGTCCGGGGTGTCGTGTTGCAGCATCATCCACATGGCCTCGACGTACTCGGGCGCGAATCCCCAGTCGCGCGTCGCGTCCAGGTTCCCCAGATAGAGCTTCTCCTGAAGGCCCGCCTTGATGCGGGCGACCGCCCGGCTGATCTTGCGAGTCACGAACGTCTCGCCACGGCGCGGACTCTCGTGGTTGTGAAGGATGCCGTTCGTGGCGAACATCCCGTATGCCTCGCGGTAGTTGACCGTCATCCAGTGAGCGAACACCTTCGCGACGCCATACGGGCTCCGGGGGTGGAAGGGTGTGTCTTCGTTCTGCGGAGGCGGCGCCGAGCCGAACATCTCGGAAGATGACGCTTGATAGAACCGCGTGCTGATGCCCGAGGAACGGATCGCCTCGAGGATGCGAACCGTCCCCATCCCGGTTGCGTCCGAGGTGTACTCCGGGACATCGAACGAGACCTTCACGTGCGTCTGGGCCCCCAGGTGGTAGATCTCGTCGGGTTCGAGCTGCCGGATCAGGTTCACGAGTGACCCGGAGTCGGACAGGTCCCCATAGTGCATCCGGAAACGGACCCCCACCTCGTGGGGATCCCGGTAGATCGCGTCCAGGCGTTGCGTGTTGAACGAGGAGGCCCGGCGGATGACCCCGTGGACCTCGTAGCCCTTGCCGAGCAGGAGCTCGGCGAGATAGGAGCCGTCTTGGCCGGTCACACCGGTGATCAGGGCGGTCGTCATGGCGTCAGGATAGCCTGAACCCCCTCCCCACCCTGCGGGCCAAAGGCCGCCCAGGAGGCCATTTGGTCGCCACTTTCACCCCCTCGAAGGCGCGAAAGTGAGCTTGTGAACCATTTCACATCCGCTTGCAGGAGTTTATGGAAGAACCTGTGGGGTAGTCCTCATAGGTCCGACCGTATCCATCCGTGGAGGCTCGCATCTCAGCACCCTCAGCACCCATCCGCTTCAGTAAGAGAGCGATCGAGCGAGCGCGCCGCAGGCGCCGACGCCGTCGCCTCATCGTCGGCGCCTGGGTCACCGCTGTCGTTGCCGGGGTCCCTGGAGCCTCCGCAGGACTGGGTCTGCTGGCCCCAGACCCGTCGGAGCCCACGCTCCAGGTGTCGGACATCGTTACGGTCGAGGGTTCGAACCCGGTGTCGTCGTCGACGAAGTTCCGGCGCGAGGTCTTCGAAGCCAGGCGCACGCCACCTCAGCCGACGCCGACCCCAGAGCCGGTCGAGGCCGAAGAGGTCGCGCCAGAGGCTGCCCCGGAGGCGCCCGCCGGCGGATCCGTTTCGGACATCATCTATGCAGCAGCAGCTGAGTTCGGGCTGGACGGGGGCTACCTTCTCTCGGTGGCCGGATGCGAGTCCGGTCTCGATCCCGGCGCCGTGAATCCCGCCGGTTATCACGGTCTGTTTCAGTTCGACGAAACCACCTGGGCTGCCTACGGCTACGGGTCGATATACGACCCCACCGCGCAGGCGCGCACCGCCGCACGCCTATTGGCTGGGGGCGAGGCCAGCCGCTGGCCTAACTGCGCCTAGCTTTCTTCTGACTTGCGGGCCGTCATGAAGTGGTGGACGTGCCCCGGCTCCGGGTTCAGGTCTCCAGTTTTGTCCAGATAGGCGCACACGGCGTCCGGTAGCTCGTGCGAGTCCACCTCGGAGAATCCGAAACCCTCGTAGAAGGCGATGTGCTCGTCGTGGCAGCAGAGATAGAGCACGCCGCCCAGTGCATTCAACGCGGCTCTCATCAGGTCACCGCCGATGCCCTCTCCCCGGCGAGACTCCGCAACCAGCACGTCGTCGACGACGACCGTCTGAGGCTCGACTTCGATCAGACGAACGCATCCGACCACTCGACCATCGCGAGCGAAGTAGGTCACTCCCTCGGATAGATCCGAATCCGTCCATCCCTGCGCCGCGAGCAGCTGCTGGATGTCGGCCCTATCGTGGCGCGTCGCTCTCGTTATGAACATCGTCGTCTGCAGCCTCCCAGTCTTCTACGGTCAACGCGAACATATTGTGATCGGCCCAGCGGCCATCGATCTGCAGATACTTCTCCGATACGCCTTCGAATCGGAACCCGTTCTTCTTGAGCACCTGCATGGACGCCTCGTTGCCTAAGAGCGTTCCCGCTTGCACTCGGTGAAGCCCGATCGGTCCGAACGCCAGGGTCAGAGCGAGCCCCACCGCTTCGGTAGCGTAGCTGCGCCCCCTGAACGCGTCGTCGACCCAATAACCCAACGTCGCGTTCTGCCACGCGCCGCGGGCCACGTTCCGAAGAACAACGTTTCCCACGAGACGATCGTCTTCCTTCACGAAGATCCCGAAAACGTAGCCCTCGTCACTCTGCCACTCGAGGTTGGCGCGCTCGATCTCACGTTCTTGCCCGTCGAGCGTGAAGAAGAACCGGCTCTGCCGCGGGAAGAAGGGAGCGAACGCTGCGCGGTTGCGGACGCGCAGATCGAGCAGGGCAGGGGCATCCGAGGGTTGGAGCGGTCTGATGCGAACCCGGGTTCCTTCAACCTCCACGGCGTCGGTTCTATCAGACGGTCAGGATGCCGGCGAGAGCGCCTTTCGCGCTTGGAGAAGTCCCTCGAGAGCCTCGGGAGGCACGGTGACGTTGTGCTTCCCTCCGGGTAGGCCCCGGTCGGGACGCATGTCGCCGTGATAGTCGCTCCCACCGCTCAGGACGAGCCCGCGGGCGCGCCCCAATGCACGGAAGGGCTCTTGCTCGACCTCCGGCAGATCGCCGTGATATCCCTCGATCCCCCGCAGACCGGCCTCGACCAGCTCGTCGACGAAGCGCTCGAGCTCCTCGATGGGCAGATTCAGAGTGAAGGGATGCGCGAGGACCGGGACGACGCCCGCCTCGATCATCAACCCGACGGCCTCCTGGGGTCGGTACAGCTTGCGGGCGATGTAGCCCTTGGCCCCCTTGGCGAGGTACTCGTCGAACGCCGTTTGGTAATCCGGCACCGCGCCGTGTCGTACCAGAACGGCGGCGAAGTGGGGCCTGCCGATCTGCGCCCCCGGCCCCCCGGCTTCCATCTCGACCTCCTCGAAGGTGAGTGGGATCCCGAGCTCGTTCAAACGGTCGACGATGATCTCGTTCCGATGAGCGCGGTGGTGCTGCAGCTCGGCCAGTGCAGCCGACAAAGGGTTGCGTGCTTCCGGGATGAAGTACCCCAGCAGATGCATCGTCGGGCGGGCGGTAGGCGAATAGCCTCGCACGGCGAGATCCTCGACGTCACACGAGATCTCCACCCCCCGGAGCACCTCGATGCCGAGGTCCCGGCCGGCCGCCACCGCCTCGTCACAACCAGCATCGTTGTCGTGATCGGTAACTGCGATGACCTCCAGCCGCGCATCGACCGCCTTCCGGACGAGCTCGCGGGGCGAGTCCCCTCCGTCGGAGACGGTCGTATGCGCGTGGAGATCGATCAAGAAGCGGAGTTAGAGCTCGAGATACTTGCTCTCGACGAGCTTGACGATGACCTTCTGCGCCGATTCCTCGGGACTCTCCTGGTCTGTATGACACGTGACCTCGGGACCAGCAGGCGCCTCGTACGGATCGTCGACCCCGGTGAAGCCCTTGATCTCACCGGCGCGAGCCTTGGCGTACAGACCCTTGGTGTCACGCTCTTCGCACACCTCGAGCGGGGCGTCGGCGTAGACCTCGACGAAGTCCTTGATCATCGTCCGGGCCTCCTCGCGTACGGCCTGGTATGGCGAGATGGCGGCGGTGATCACGAACACGCCGTTGCGCTGCAGGAGATGCGCAACGAAGGCGATCCGCCGGATGTTCGTGTCGCGGTCCTCTTTCGAGAACCCGAGGCCCTTCGAAAGGTTCTCGCGGACCACGTCTCCGTCGAGGATCTCGACGGGTACACCTGCCTCGAGGAGCTGGTCCTCGACGAGGTGGGCGACGGTCGTCTTACCGGACCCCGAGAGACCCGTGAACCAGATGACCGCGCCTCGTTCTCTGTTCGACTGCTTCAAGTTGTTCTCCTAACTCTTGAGCGCGCTCTTACCGAGCGCTCCTTGGGCGGGCTCCAGACCGAAGAGGTCGAGGATCGTGCAGTGCACGTCCCATAGGTGCAAGCCTTCACGTGGGCCCGTCTCTTGACCGGGAGCGTTGTTCATGATGAAGATCCCCTGCTCGGCGTGGTTCGCCTCGTCGGGGCCGGTGTCGTTCTCGAACGTGTAGATCCCGTCGTGTCCGACGGACCCCACCGAGCGCCAGCGGAGCTCTCCGAAGATCACGATGACGTCCGGGGCAACGCCGTTGTTCGTTGTGTACAGCTCCTCGGGCTTGAGGGCCTTGTTCCCCATGGGCACGCCCTCGTGATCCACCATCGCCTCGATCTTGTCGATCAGCTCCTGGCGCACCTTCTCGTAGTCGGCCTGGGGAATGGTTCCGTTCGGCTCGCGTCCCTCGACGTTGAGGAACAGACGTCCGTAGTACCCGCCGTCGCCCCACGCCTTCGTCTTCGACCAGTCGATGTTCATCTTGTTGATCGGAGTGATCTCGTTGGGTCGCTCACCCTCGAATCCGAGGTATCCCTCGTCATTGAGCCACTCGTTGAAGCACACGCCTCCGACCATGGCTTTGGCGCCGTGGTCCGACACGACGAGAACCGTCGTGTCGTCGTCGGCGTACTTCGTGAGGAGCTCGCCGATCTTTCCGTCGAGGTAGCGGTAGTAGTCGCGGAGCGACTCCTGGTACGGATTGTCCGGCTCGTACCGAGGGTGTTCGGGATCGATGTACGACCAGATCCCGTGATTCAGCCGGTCGGGACCCATCTCGACCATCATGAAGAAGTCCCACGGCTTGTTGGCCAGCAGGTAGTCCGCATTCTTGAACCGAGCTTCCGTCATCTTGTAGGACTCGTCCAAGATGTATTGGGTGTTGTCGGTGCGGAAGTTGCGCACGTCAAAGATATACTCGCCAACGTTCTCCTTGAGCTCCGCTTTGAGCTCCTTCGGATACGTGTAGTCCGCCTCATCGTTCGGCGTCAAAAAGCATCCGATCTGCACGCCCTTGAGCTCCTTGGGCGGATACGAAGGGGGCACGGACATGACGATCGAATCCTTGCCCTGCTTCGACAGGATGTCCCACACGGTCGGTTCCTTGATCGCCCACGACGTCGCGAACGACAGTCCGTCGTACGTGTGGTCCTTGCGGTTGCGGAACCCGTAGATCCCAAGCGTGCCGGGATCCTTCGACGTCATCATGCACATCCACGCCGGAACCGTGATCGGAGGAATGATGGAGTCAAGAGGACCCCATACTCCGTTCTCGCGCAGCTTCGTCAGATTCGGGATGTCCCCCGCGTACTCGTCGAAGATGTGACGCGGAGGCGCGCAATCCAGGCCGATGACCATGACGCGGTTCCTCTTCTCTGACGTGGCGGTCGAGGAGCCTTCGCTCTGACTCGCAGCATCTCCCGCTTTCTTCTTGATCTTGTCGAGCAGACCCATCAGCGGACCCTCCTAAGCCTTGCGGGCGTCGTCGATGAGGATACGAGCCACCTCGGGTCGCGAGAACTCTGCGGGGGGTTCCTGACCTTCGCTCACCATCTGCCGGACCTGGGTACCCGAAAGGAACACCCTGTCCTCCTTGCCGTGAGGGCAGGTCTTGTCGGACCCCATCTGACCGCACTTGTTACAGAAGAACGAGTGCTCGAACTTCAGAGGCCAGATACCGAGCTCGCCCGGCTCGAACTCCTCGAATATCAGCTGAGCGTCGTACGTACCGTAGTAATCCCCGACTCCGGCGTGGTCCCGGCCGACGATGAAGTGCGTCATGCCGTAGTTCTTGCGGAGTAGCGCGTGCCAGATCGCCTCGCGCGGACCCGCGTAACGCATGGCCGCCGGGAAGACCGACAGCTCGACCCGCTCGCGCGGGTAGTAGTTCTCCATCAAGACCTCGTAGCACTTCATCCGCGTCTCGGCCGGGATGTCGTCACCCTTCGTGCCTCCTACGAGCGGATGGATCACGAGGCCGTCAACG
Source organism: Actinomycetota bacterium (assembly GCA_030913945.1). Classification (GTDB taxonomy): domain Bacteria; phylum Actinomycetota; class CADDZG01; order CADDZG01; family WHSQ01; genus JACCXF01. The sequence continues at coordinate 1,947 of JALZOM010000210.1, read as the reverse complement.
ATCTCGAGCGCACACTTCGTCAAGTACTCGTGGGCCCGGTGGATCGGGTTGCGCGTCTGGAAAGCGACGACGGTGGTCCAGCCGCGCTGGGCGATCTTGGTTCGCAACTGCATCGGCGTTAGGCGGTGGTCGGAGAACTCGTGGCCGAACACGTTCTCGAGCACGGTCACCTCGCCACCAACGTAAAAGGGAGCCTGCGAGTAGAGATACGCGACGCCGGGGTGGTTCTCGTCGGTCGTCCGATAGGTCTTCTCGGCCTCGTGCTTGACGTCGTACTCGTAGATGTCTTCGACCTCGATGATCGCGACGGGACGGCCCTCGTGGACGATGGCCGCCTCTTTACCCTTCTTGAGCCCGTCGACCTCTTCCTTGGTGGCCGAGAGCGTGATCGGGAGGCTCCACGGGATCCCGCTCGACAGGCGCATCTCGTCGACGACCGACTTGTAGTCCGCTTCCTTCATGAAGCCGCGGTTCGGCGATACGGCTCCGACGGCCAGCAGCTCGAGGTCCGACAGCACTCGACGCGCCTTCGCTTCGATCTTCGGCAGGTCGGCGGCCTTGGCCAGGAGCTCGGCGCGCTCCTCGTCGCCGGCCATCCGAAGCTCTAGGGCCCCGCCGTGAGGTTGGAATCCGGGCACGTCCTTAAGGGTGCTGGGCATGAGTTCTCCTTTGCGATCTCGCCGACTTCCGACGTGTGATTTGAGAGAGGTGCTCCCGGAGCTGCAGGGCCACTGAGTGGCGCGCCCGCACGCCCGGCACACTCCTATAACACTCTTAGAGTAACAAACGCCCGCCCAGCTCGCCACCCGGGAGCGCTGTCGGAGAGGCGTCCTCCAGGGGTCCGGAGCCCTTCCCCCCGAGTCCTGCCGTGGGCCGCCTAAGCGTCCTGAGCCAGCCGCCGGTTCACGGCGTCGAGCGTCGCCCGCACGGCGGCCTCGCTCACCGGGCCCCCCCTCACGAGCGCAGCCCCGAGCGTCTCGGGCGGCTCGTTCACCTCTACGAGCACCAACACCGCCTCTCGCCCCAACGATTCCACCAGTGAGGCGCCTTTGAGATCGAATTCCAGCTCGTCGCTCAGTCGAGCGCACGCATCCAGCGTGGCCTGAGCGAGAACGCGGAGCCCATGAGGGGTCTTTTCGCCACTGGCCTCACCGACGACCTCGGTGGCCTCGTCGCCGAGTGCCACCTGCGCTTCCGATCGCCACGAGGAAGAGGTGAGCACGACCTTTTTGAGGGGGGGCCTGTGGCGCAAGACCTCCAGATCGGCCGGGGCCATAGCCGAAGCATCGGTGCTGATCGGGCCACGCGCCCGCGCCTCCTGTTCCGCTAGCTCTGCCGCCCGGTTGAGCGATTCGCGATCGCCGAACCCGGACTCTGCATCCAGTTCGAAGACGTGCACCTGTCTCAGGGGGGCCAACCCGCCACCGGCCACCTGGTCGAGGATCGCCTGCTCGATCTGGGAACGCTCGGACCCCGCCCGGATGAAGGCCTGGACCTCGGCCGGCGTCCCGTCGGGGTGCGTGAGGATGACGCAGCCAAGCACGCCCTGAATCTCCTTGATGGCCGTCTCTAGTGCCATGACGCCCATGTCCGCCATACGGGGCTCCTGTCTCGGGTTCCTCGCGAGCGTGAAGGATAACGGCGAACGGCCGAGGGCGGACAACAGGGGGGGTAAGAGGGGAACAAAAAAAATGCACCCGCCGAGCCTTCGTCCCGGCCGAAACCGGTTTACGACTCAACGGGTACAAAGAGCACTAAACCAAAGCTGAGTCCTGAGCGCAAGTCCGAAGAGCGAGGTTTCTTCGCGTTCCGAGGAGGTTTTTTCGCGCTCTCGCAGGGGGCCGGTTAGGCGGGGCCATGCGCCGCCTACGGAAGCATGTTGTGACCGTGACCACTGAAACAAATGTCTGGTTCGCGGCGATCCTTTGGCGCAGCCCTAGTCAAGAT
>JALZOM010000172.1 GCA_030913945.1 Actinomycetota bacterium | reverse complement strand
GGACGCGAGCGGCGTCCCTGATCGATTGCCTGCCCTTGATGGTGCCGTAGGTGACGATCTGCGCAACGTGATCGGAGCCGTACTTCTCCTGGACGTAACGGATCACGTCACCGCGTTTGCGCTCGTCGAAGTCGATGTCGATGTCGGGCATCGCGATGCGCTCGGGGTTCAGGAATCGCTCGAACATGAGGTCGTAAGCGATCGGGTCCAACTCGGTGATGCCCAGAGCGTAGGAAACGATCGACCCCGGCGCGCTCCCCCGCCCCGGGCCCACGCGGATCCCACGGTTCTTCGCCCAATTCACGAAGTCCTGCACGACGAGGAAGTAGCCGTCGAATCCCATGTCGCCGATGACCTTGAGCTCGTATTCGGCGCGCTCGACCGGCGCCCCTCCCGCGTCTCCGTATCGACGACGCACCCCCTCGAAGACCAGCTCTCTCAGATAGGTCTCAAGTGTGTGGCCGGACGGCACCTCGTAGCGAGGAAGCAGCAGTTTCCCCATCGAGATCTCGACGTTGCAGCGCTCGGAGACCTCGAGGGTCGTCTCGCACGCGCCCGGCCAGCGCGCGAACTTCGCCGCCATCTCCTCGGGAGTCTTCAGATAGAACTCGTCCGAGTCGAATTTGAAGCGATTCGGATCCGAGAGCTCGGAGCCGGTGTTGATGCACAGGAGCACGTCGTGTGCGCCGGCATCATCTTTGTGGGTGTAGTGCGAATCGTTCGTGGCGACCCAGGGGATCCCCAATTCGCGCCCGATCCGCACCAGCTCGTCGTTCAGCGGCTGCTGCACCGGCATGCCGTGGTCCTGGAGCTCGAGGTAGAAGCGGTCGCCGAACAACTCCCGGTACTGAGCGACCTTGCGTCGGGCGCCGGCGAGATCGCCGGCCACGATCCGGCGTGGTATCTCGGCGGAGAGACAGCCGGACAGACAGATGAGGCCCTCGTTGTATTCCGTCAGCAGTTCCCAATCGCTCCGGGGCCTGTAGTGAAAGCCCTCGAGCCAGGCCTGCGACGAGATCTTGGTGAGGTTCCTGTAGCCGCGGTCGTCGGCCGCCAGCAACGTCAGGTGATAGGTCCGCTCCGAGTTGTCGCGCTGATGGTCCGGCTTCTCGCGGCGGTTGCCATCGAAGAGGTAGCCCTCCATACCCAGGATGGGCTTGACTCCCGATCGGGTGCCCTGCTTGTAGAACTCGAGGGCGCCGTACATCACCCCGTGATCGGTGATGGCACAGGCCGGCATCCCCGCTGCTGCCGCCGCCTCGAACATGTCTCCGATGCGGCTGGCCCCATCCAGCATGGAGTACTCGGTGTGCGCGTGGAGATGAACGAAACTCAAGTCGAACGCCGCCCTCTCACGCCTGTCGAGCCCTTTCGATAGAGGATCCCGGTAGCTATCGGTCGATAACGGATGCCAGCGGCACTCCTTCGCTCTGCCGCCCGCATCCGGCCACCGCCCGACCGAATCACAAGGTTGTAACTTCTAGTTACACCCTGGCGACCTGCGCTTTCAAGCACGCCCCATCGACCTGCAGCGATGCCCGTGTCAAGGACCGGAAAGTGGTCTTTCCTCTGACGGCCCTAGGCTCCCCCGAGCCGCCTGTGGGGAACAAGAGCCCGAAGCTGTGGATTAGCTGTTGATGGCCGGAGGGGCTATCCCTGCGCGCTCCAGAGCCGCTCGCAGATCGGGCGGGATCGGATCGACTACGGCCAGCCGAGGACCGCCACCCGGGTCGGGGAACTCCAGGCGCCACGCATGCAGGAAAGGACGGTCGAGACCGAGGTCACGGCTGAGATCGGCAACTCCCCCGTAGGGGCGGTCACCAAGGACGGGGTGTCCAAGGTGCGCGAGATGAACCCTGATCTGATGGGTTCGACCCGTGTCCAGCTTGAGGTCCAGCAGGGACGCCGTCTCGGATCGCCCCACAACGGTGTAATGCGTGACCGAGGGACGACCCTGCGCCGTCACGGCCATGGCCCAGCGCCTGGTCGGGTGCCGGCCGACGGGAGCTTCGATCGTGCCGCTCGCCGCCCGTGGCCGGCCCCGGACGAGTGCCAGGTAGCGCCGCTCGATCAGGCGTTGCCGGAGAGCGTCGACGAGGAACGCCTGCGTGTCGTCGTCCTTCGCCACCAGGAGTAGGCCGGAAGTGTCCTTGTCCAGGCGATGGACGATCCCAGGCCGGATCGATCCCGCGCCCGCAAGCGGCTCGCCGAGGTTGAGTAGTGCGTTCACGAGAGTGCCGGAAAGATGACCCCGGGCGGGATGTGTGACCAGCCCGGGGGGCTTCGAAACCACCAGGAGCCGCTGGTCCGAATAACGGATCGCTACCGGGATGTCCTCCGCCTCGGGGGGGCCGATCTCAGACGTAGCGATGGCACCCGACACCGACTCGCCGACCGCCAGCTTGTGACTGGGCCGTACGACGCGTCCCTCGACCGTGACTTCCCCGCTACGGAGGCTGCGCTGTGCGAGCGTTCTCGTGACGCCGGCGCGTCGGGCCAGCACGGCATCCACGCGCTCGCCCTCCTCGTCGCTCGCCGCAACGAAGCTGATCATGGCTTCGCGTCGCGCTCCGATCGGAAGCTGAACCAGAAGATCGTCACGACACCGATCACGATCGCGGAATCGGCGAGGTTGAATACCGGCCACACGTGAAAATCCAGGAAGTCCACCACGCCGCCGTCCAGGTCCCGCAACACCCGGTCGGCCAGATTCCCTAGCCCTCCCCCCAGGATCAAACCCAGGGGGATGATCCAGCGCGGGTCGTCGAGGTTACGTACCCAGAACGCGATGAGTGCGATGACCACCGTGGTGGCGATCAAGAAGAAACCGGGCAAACCCTGAAGGAGACCGAAGGCGCCGCCGGAGTTGAAGGCCAGGCGGAGCCGGAACACCCCTTCGATCACGTCGACCGGAACCCTCAGATTGTCGAGCGCCAGTTGCTTCGTGATCTGATCTACGGCGAGAACGGTCGCGGCGACCAGCCCCAGCAGCAGATAAGGGCTCCTCGAGCGGGCGGAGGCGACGTCGTCTTCGGCACCCACGGGAGGCGCGCTAGGTGGCTCGTTGCGCATGTGGTCCCGCCCTCAGATCAGCGGGCGCGCTCTTCGCGTCGCTTGCAGTCCATGCACAGCGACGCGTGCGGGAGCGCCCGGAGACGGGCCGCATCGATCGGCCGGCCGCATCGCTCACAGGTCCCGTAAGAGCCGTCGTCGATCCGTTCCACCGCCCTGGTGATCTGATCGATCAGGTCCTTGATGTTGTTCTGGATCGAAAGCGCCCGTTCCCGGTCGAAGGTTGCGGTGCCCGCGTCCGCGAAATCCTCGTCCAGCCCAACCTCTCCGGTGATGTCCGACTGGGTCGTCTGGAAAGACTCCTGTTCGATGTCCGCCAACTGGGTCGTCAGGTCACGCCGCTCTTGCTCGAGCTGGGCCCGGATCCCCGCCAGCTGCTTCGCGTCGAAATTGGCCGGACGCGTTCTCCTGGGCTTGGGGGCGGGCTCCATGGTTCGGCGAGCGGAGGCCGGCCTGGACGATCGCTTGGTGGGAGCCGGGACCGGCGGCAGCACCGCCCCCGATCCGCCGCCCTTCCTGGAGGATTTCTTGGCGGCCGGTGTCTTCGCAGGAGGCGTGACGGCAGCCGGTCTCGAGGCGACCGGCTTCACGGCGACCGGCTTCTTGGCGACCGCTTTTTTCGAGGTCGCCTTCTTTGACGCGGGCTTCGTGGCGGAAGTCCGGGACGAAGTCGTTCTCTTCGAGGTTTTCTTCTTCGCTGGCTGCTTCTTCGCGGTGGGCTTCCTCGACCGGGTCTTCGCGGTCGACTTTCGCGCTGCGCTTTTCGCGGTCGACTTTCGCGCTGCGCTTTTCGCGGCCGTCTTCTTGACGGTCTTCTTCGCCGAGGACTTCTTGGGAGTTACTTTCTTCTTCCTCGAGGACGCCGACGACGAGCTGCTTTTTCGTGTGGAAGGCTTCCGAGCCGGGCTCATGGGCGCGGGACGATAACACAAGGTCTAACTGGGTGGACACCTCCCCAGGGTGATCCCAGTCACCGCGCTCCGCTTGTGAGCCGGCTACTCCCCCCGTTCGCCTGATGGGGCGTCGCATCGCTCAGGCTACTCTTTGGCGATGCCCGAATCCGCATCCCCGGCCCGTTACAGACCCGTTTCCTCTCAAGTGTCGTTTCCCGAGATCGAAGCGCGGATCCTCGCTCGCTGGAGCGACCTCGACGTCTTCCACCGCTCCATGGAAGCTCGCTCTGAGGAACCGGAATGGGTCTTCTACGAGGGTCCGCCCACAGCCAACGCCAAGCCCGGCATCCATCACGTCGAGGCGAGGACTTTCAAGGACCTCTTCTGCCGCTTCCAGTCCATGCGCGGGCGCTACGTCCACCGCAAGGCCGGGTGGGACTGCCACGGTCTCCCCGTCGAGATCGAAGTGGAGAAGGAACTCGGGGTCACCCAGAAGCGCGAGATCGAGGAGCGCATAGGCATCGAGGAATTCGTGCGACGGTGCCGGGAATCGGTCCAGCGATACGTCGGCGACTGGGAGCGGCTGACTGCCCGGATCGGTTTCTGGGTGGACATGGACGACGCCTACTGGACCATGGATCCGCGCTACGTCGAAAGCGTGTGGTGGGTCCTGAAACAGATTTGGGACAAGGGCCTCCTGGAGGAAGACTTCAAGGTGGTCCCGTATTGCCCCCGCTGCGAGACCTCGCTGTCATCTCACGAACAGCACCAGACCGGGGCCTACTCGACCGTGAAGGACCCCTCCGTCTACGTTCGATTCCCGCTGGAAGACGATCCCTCGACGTCGCTGCTCGTGTGGACCACGACGCCATGGACGCTGCTGGCGAACATGGCTGTGGCCGTGGGCCCAGAACTGACTTACGCAACCATCCCCGACCCTGTGCTGGAGGGGCGCAGGTTGGTCATGGCTCAGGAACGGGTCGAGCCGCTGGTGGGTCAGGTCGAGGTCCTGGACACGTTCCCCGGCGCCGATCTCATCGGACGGCGATACCGGCCCCCCTTCGACTTCGTGGCCTCGGGCGAGCGTGGGCACCGGGTGAGGCCGGGAGAGTTCGTGACCACCCACGACGGGACCGGGATCGTGCACCTCGCTCCCTACGGGGAGGACGACGTGGCGGTGGCGCAGCGAGACGACCTGCCCATCGTCCAGATGATCAACGGCTCGGGTCGAGTCGTCGAACGGGGTGGAGAGTTCGCGGGCCTCTGGATCAAGGATGCCGATGGCCGCATCATCCCGGATCTCGAACGAAGGGATCTGCTGTTTCGTTCGGAGCTCTACGAGCACGCGTACCCGCACTGCTGGCGGTGCAAGACGCCGCTCATCTACTACGCGCGCAAGGACTGGTACATCCGCACGTCCCAGATCAGGGACGAGTTGCAACGGTCGAACGAAGTGACCAACTGGCAGCCGCCTACGATCAAGTACGGCCGTTTCGGGGACTGGCTGGCGAACAACGTCGACTGGTCGCTCTCGCGCGACCGGTACTGGGGAACCCCATTGCCGGTCTGGCGCTGTCCCAGCGAGCACGCGCTGTGCGTCGGATCCTTCGCGGAGCTATCGGAACTGGCCGGTCGGGACGTGACCGGCATCGATCCGCACAGACCATATGTGGACGAGATCGTTTTCCCATGCCCGGAATGCGGACAGGAATCGCGACGCGTCACGAGCGTGATCGACGCATGGTTCGATTCGGGTTCGATGCCGTTCGGCCAATGGCACTATCCATTCGAGAATGAGGCCGTTTTCGAGCGTCAATTCCCAGCGGACTTCATCTCTGAAGCGATCGACCAGACGAGGGGCTGGTTCTATTCGCTGCTGGCCGTCGCGACGCTGGTGCGCGGAGGCAATTCCTTCCGCAACGTCGTGTGCCTCGGTCACATCGTCGACGCCGGTGGCCGCAAGATGTCTAAATCGATAGGTAATGTCATCGACCCCTGGGCCGTCCTGGACGTGCAGGGGGCCGACGCGCTCCGATGGTACCTGCTCACCGGCGGCACGCCCTGGTCGGCACGACGTTTGTCACCGGACATCATCCAGGAGTCACAGCGGAAGTACCTGCTCACGTTGTGGAACACCTATTCGTTCTGGATCACCTATGCCTCTTTGGAGGACTTCGACCCGGCCGCGGAGACCATCCCGGTCGCCGCCCGGCACGAGATGGATCGCTGGATCCTGGCCGAGCTGAACGACACGATCCGCGTGGTCGGAGACGGACTCGAGGACTTCGACGCAACGCGGGGGGGCCGGCGTCTCGACCGGTTCGTCGACGACCTGTCCAACTGGTACGTGCGCCGGAGTCGCAGGCGATTCTGGCGCTCGAGTGAAGATGTCGACACGCGCGCCGCCTTCCTCACATTGTGGGAATGCCTAGCAACGGTCGCGAAACTCAGCGCCCCATACACGCCGTTCGTCTCCGACGAGATCTACACGAATCTCACGTCCGCGCATCCGGAGGGACGCGATTCGGTGCACCTCGCGGACTGGCCCGAAACCGAACCGCTCCGTGAAGACGATGGACTCAGACGACGGATGGCGCTGGTCCGGCGCCTGGTAGCGCTCGGGCGGGCGGCGCGCACGGAGGGCAAGGTCCGCGTTCGCCAACCGCTGGCGCGTGCCCTCATCGTCCTTCCTACCGCCGAGGTCTCGGATCTCGAGGGACTCCAGGGGTTGATAGCCGAGGAGCTCAACGTGAAAACTATCGAGGTCGCCCGAGGACTCGAGGAGCTCGTTACCTACTCGGTAAAGCCGAACTTCAAGACACTCGGGCCGCGCTTCGGCGCCCGCGTCAGGGATGTGGCGAAGGCGCTCGCTGCGGCGGACGCCCACGCGCTCGTGGCGGAGCTCGAAAGTCGTGACGAGATCGAGGTCTCGGTGGACGGCACCCAGGAGAAGCTCGGCCGGGACGACCTCGATGTACGCGTCGAGGGGCGCGCCGGTTTCTCCCTCGCTCAGGAAGCCCACTACGGCGTGGCCCTGGACCTGGATCTCACACCGGACCTGATCGCCGAGGGCACGGCACGTGAAGTGGTCCGGGCGGTGCAGGACCTTCGCAAATCCAGTGGCCTCGCGGTCGAGGACCGCATCGAGCTCTGGCTCGCCTCGCACGATCGCGAGGTCCGGGATGCCCTCGAGGCTCACCGGGATGGCATCGCGGCCGAGGTGTTGGCCTCCAACGCACATATCGGAGCCAGCCCGCCGAAAGACGTGCCCTCGGGAGTTGTCGAGGTGGACAACGGATCGGCGGCCGTTGCCCTTCGGCGCGCCTGACGGCCGGTGATAGACCTCGACGACGTTCGGGCGGCCGGGCATCGCCTCGAGGGGGTTGCCCACCGAACCCCGGTGCTGACCTCACGGACGTTGGACGAGCGCACCGGGGCAACGGTGTTCCTGAAGGCCGAGACCTTCCAGCGCGGTGGAGCCTTCAAGTTCCGAGGCGCGTACAACAAGATCAGCAGCCTTCCCGCGGAAGAGCGGAGCCGCGGGGTCATCGCTTTCTCATCTGGGAACCACGCGCAGGCGGTCGCCCTCGCTTCGAAGATCCTGGATGTTCCGGCGGTCCTCGTCATGCCGGAGGATGCTCCGGTGGCGAAGCGGCGCGCCAGCGAAGAGTACGGCGCGACGATCGTTACCTACGATCGGTACACGGCCGACCGGGAGCAGCTGGCAACACAACTCGCGGCCGACAGGGGCCTCGCCCTGGTGCCTCCTTACGACGACCCATTCATCATGGCCGGGCAAGGAACGGTCGCACTCGAGTTGCTCGAGGATGCGGGTCACCTCGACATCCTCGTCGTTCCTGTGGGCGGCGGAGGACTCGTAGCGGGATGTGCGGTCGCCTGCCGTGCCCAATCCACGAGCGTCCGGATATTCGGAGTCGAGCCGGAACTCGGTGACGACACGAGGAGATCTCTGCGCGCCGGCGAACCCGTCCAGATCCCGGTCCCGCGCACCATCGCCGACGGGCAACAGGTCACGCAGCCCGGACGGATGACGTTCGAGATCAATCGCCGGTACTTAGAAGACGTCGTGTTGGTCTCGGACGACGAGATCCTCGAGGCGATGGAGTTCGCCTTCGACCGGCTCAAGCTCGTCACCGAACCGAGCGGCGCAACGGGGATCGCCGCGCTCCTACAGGGACGTGTAGATACTGACGGTGCTCGGGTCGGGGTGATCGTTTCCGGAGGCAACGTTGGCGTGCACCGGTTCTGCGAGTTGCTTTCGAACCGTCAGGGCTTGCAGATCCCGCACGGGTCGTAGCTTCGCTTGCGCGCCGCCGAGCGCGGCATCCGCTCGCAGCCCTCAGCCTTGGCATAGCGACAATCGGAGCGGTGGTACTTCCTCCGCTCCGGGTCCGCGACCACGTCCGGATCCGAATTCACGCCGGCCGGTCGCCGAACCTGCATGCCTGGAACGGAAGGAGTGGCGGGACGGGAGGAAGTGGCCCCCACCATCACCCCCTCCGCGAGCGGGACCGGGTCCCGAGCGGATCGGTCTTTCCCAGAGCGTAGGCGAGCGAGAGAAACACTGCCGCAGCAACGCTTGCTGCGATCGAAGTGAAGATCAACCATTGGTTCTGATCGACCCACCCAAGGAGTAACGCGACCGAGGACAGGACGACGAGGAACAGCGAGCCCCCGAGAAGGGCGATCATCGGCTAGCCGTCTTCGCGCCAGAACAACCCGCGCACCCCACGCCGTTGTTGTGAGGCGGGTTCGGCGGTCTGTTCTTCGGGCGGCTCCCTGCGCAGCGGGCCCTGCTGCCCTTCCGCGGGAGGTCGACCCTCGACCGCTCGTTGGGGTAAGGGCTGCACCGGTGTTTCCTGACGATCGCTCTCTGGCTTGCTTCCCTGCTGGGCCGGACGGCGTTGAACGCCCCCCGCGGTGCGGAAATCCGCTTGCCGGGTCGCCGGTGGCTCGCGCTCGGTCAGCGTGTCTAGACCCCTGACCTGTTGTTCGAGAAAAGTCCGCAACCGCTGTTTGAGCTCGGTCTCGAAGACGCGCAAACGCTCGATGGATGTGTCGAGCTCACGTTTCCTGGTGGCGTGCTCTCGTTCCGCATCGAGAGCCTTACGACGAGCCTCGTTCTCGGCCGAGGTGATCCGCTCGCGCGCCTCGTCGTTCGCCCGCTTGGCGCGCTGCTCGGCCTCGCCCACGAGTTGCTCGGCCTTGGCCTTAGCTTTGGCGATCGCCTCCTCGGCGGCCTGTTGCGCGGTGACGAGGGTCTTCTTGAGCATCTCCTCGGCCTCACGACTCGTTGACACGGCTTGCTCGAGCTCGTTCATGCGACTCTGGATCGCCTGGTTCTCGCGCTGCACGCGATCCAGGACCTCGGCTGCGCGATCGAGGAAGTCGTCGACCTCCTCCTGGTTATAGCCGCGCCAGGCGTCGTGGAACTGCTTCTCGTGGATGTCTCGCGCCGAAAGCTCCATACCGGGCAAGTATCGCAGAGGTCGGGAAGGAGGGTGCGGCTATCCGGCGCTCAGCAGACGACCCCTTGGAGAACTCTCAGGATAAGGAAAACGACGAGCACCGAGAGGTCGAACATCCCCACCGGAGGGATCATCCTGCGGACCGGACCCAGTATGGGTTCTGTGATGTCGTAGAGCACGCGCGCAAGTGGGTGGAGGGCGTCGGGCAGCGACCCGAACGCCTGCACCAGGGAAACGATCACCCGGGCGAGCAGGATGAACCCATAGATAGAGAGAGCGAGGCAGAGGAAGCTCAAGGGTTATCAGGCCTGATTGAAGAACCCGCGTTCCTCGAGGAAACGTCTGCGCTCTTCGGCGGATACCTCGACGCCCGGAGGGGTGATCAGAAACACACGCTCGGCGACCGGCTGCATCGACCCGGAGAGCGCATAGGCGAGTCCGCTGGCGAAGTCCACGAGCCGTCGTGCCAGGTCCGGGTCGGCGGAATGAAGATTCATCAGGACCGAGAATCCGTCCCTGAACTTGTCCCCGATCTCCTGCGCGTCGTTGAAAGCGGTGGGCTGCACCAGGTGGACCTTCGGCGAGGGACTCGAGGGCATCGCGTGAACGACCGCCCCCTGTCTCGAGCCCGTCTGAGGTTCCGGCACACGTCGAACCGGCTTGCGCTCGCGCGCCTCCTGCTCGGGCTCCTGGGCCTCGAAGTCGTCGAACGCGTAATCCTCGTCGTAATCCTCTTCCTCGGCGAGTCCGAGGTACACGAGGGTCTTTCTCCACATTCCGGCCATGGGCGAAGGATATCCCGGCCCGGCCACCCTCGACTGCATTCGGCCTCGGCCTCAGGGACTAGGTATCAGACGCCGTCACCGGCCGGCTCCCGGAACCTCCGCCGCGCCCCCCACCGGCGAGGACCGCGTTCAGCTCTCCGCCGACCAACAACGAGAGGCTCAGCAGGTACAGCCACACGAGCAAGATCAGACCGCCGCCCAGCACCCCGTAGATCGGGTTCGTTTCGGCCGCTACCTGCAGGTAGATGTTGAAGCCCGCCGACACGACTAGCCACAGCACCGCCGCGAGCGTCGCCCCCGGGAGGTCGCGTCGCCACCGCTCTTTTCGCCGGTTCGGCCCGATGTAGAACAGGGTGGTCGCCCACGCGATCAGAAGCGCGAACACGAGCGGCCAGCGCAGCCAGCGCCAGATGAATCCGAATCCGCGGCCCAGCCCGAAGAGCGAGGCGACCTCCCGACCCTGACCGAACAGCGGGCCGACCACGATCATCGCCAGCACGACCGCAGCGATCAAGGTGGAGCCGACCGCCAGCGCGAGACTCCAAAGCCGAACCTTCCACCACGGGCGCCCCTCGTGGACGTCGTAAGCCAGGTTGAGCGCTCGAAGAACGGCCGAGAATCCGCGCGAGAGGATTAACAACGCGACGAGCGAAGCGACGGTCAGCACTCCGCTGTTGTCCCGATCGAAAAGGCGCGCAACGGCATCGACCGCGCCCCCCGCCTGGTCGGTGAGGATCAGGTCGAGGAAGCGGAGGATCTCCCTCTCGGTCGTCGTCGCGATCTTGGAACCGACGAGGGAATCCAGCGAACCCAGCGCCGCCGCCAGCATCAATAGACCGGGGAAGAGACTCAGGACGCCGAAGAACGCGACCTCCGCAGCGAGTCCCGTGAGGCGATCCTCGACGGCCTCGCGGTAGACGCGCCGGCCCACGACAACCACCTCCCGCCATCCCATCGCCCGACCCTACGCCGGGCCGGCACCCCGGGCGCCACGATCGATCGGGCCGTCACGGCCCGGATCGTGCTGATGTCAACGCTCGATCAGCGTCGAGGACCAAAGATCGCCTCGCCGACGCGCACGATCGTCGCACCCTCCTCCACCGCGATCTCGAAATCCCGCGTCATGCCCATGGAGAGATCGCCGGCCTCGGGGGCGCGGTCGAGCAGCTCATCGCGGAGGGCTACGAGCTGTTCGAAGTAAGGCCGGGACTCTTCCGGGTCGTTGGGGAACGGCGGCATGGCCATCAAACCCGCGATGCGCAAACCATCCAGATCCAGCAATCGCTCGGCAAGGGCCGGCATCCGTTCGGGCGCTACTCCGTGCTTGCTCGCTTCGCCCGAGACGTTCACTTCGATAAGCACGTCCTGCACGATGTCCATCGCCGATGCCCGTCGCGCGATCGCCTCCCCGAGCCCGAAGCGATCTACTGAGTGGACGAGGGCCACGCCCACGACATGTCTCACCTTGTTGGTCTGCAGATGCCCCACGAAATGCCAGCGGGCGCCGGAGACGACCGCTTGCTTCTGTTTCAGCTCCTGGGCCCGGTTCTCCCCCAGGTCCACCGCGCCGACCTCGATCGCGGCCATCAGGACGTCCGCCGGGAAGGTCTTCGAGACGGCCACGACGGTGACGTCGGACGCCTCGCGTCCCGATCGCTCGGCTGCTGCCGCCACACGCTCGAGCACGCTGGCGAAGCGGTGCTCGAGCGTCATTCGTCGACCCGCGCCGCGAAAGCCCCCTGCCGACCCGTCACACCGTCGCGACGGTAGGAGAAGTACGACAG
>JALZOM010000160.1 GCA_030913945.1 Actinomycetota bacterium | reverse complement strand
TCTTCACGTCGGGAACCGCGGGCGGCGACCCCCACCGGAAACAAGACAGGCCCCCGGAGACGGGGGCCTGTCTTGCGATCGTTCTTAGCGGCGCATCAGCAACTTCGTTGTCGGTCGCCACCGTTTCCGCCACGGCGCACATCGCTGCCCGCCGGTTCAGGATGTCCCTCCTTCGCCGTAGAGAACGTCGCCGTTGTCACAGCCCTGGAGGATGTCGCCCGTGCCCCACCTCGGAGCGTGGCTGTTGTTCCCGGGCTGCGGCTGGGAGTCCAGCGGCGGGGAAATCGGGGGAGGAGAAGGAGGAGGAGCTTCATTGAACGCGTGGACCACTAGGAGCGCCGTCATGCTCACGAGAAAAGCGGCGAAGACGCGACCCATCTTGACATCGCGTTTGTGCGCTCCGTAGCCGGCATAGCTCACCCGCATACCCCCTCTGAGAGGCCGCTCAGCCCGGCGCGGTCCCCGCACACCGAACTCTAAGGATGGTCTATCGGTACTGGGATGGCCGGAGCTTTATAGCCCGGACGAGCTATTTTGCTCCTATGGGCGCGTCCTGGGCCTAGTGGAAAGGTGAGCGTTATACGCAGTGGACAAGGCGGGCGAGAGACCGAGTTGAAAGTCTGCGAGGACTCTGGTCCCCGCGCGGGACAAGGGTTGCCGGGTGAGCAGTCTCGATGGGCGGAAGATCCGGCCTCGGGGCTCGTCAGGGGGGAGTCGGGATGATCGGGGTTCTCAAGCGGGCGGCGTCGCTGATCGTGCTGGTCGTACTGGCCGGGATGCTCGCGGTGCCGGCGGCGTACGGGCAAAGCGAGGGTAGCGGCGAGACAGGGGGGGACGAAAAGCTTGTCTTCACCGCAGGAGACGACAACGACCTCGACTCCATGAACCCCTTCGTCGGCGTCGAGGCTCCCGCGTACCTCATGTACTCGCTGAACTACGACCTTCTGGTGAATTTCTCGACCGAGGATCTGTCCCCTGCTCCCGGACTTGCCGAGTCGTGGGAGACGAGCGAGGACGGGCTCACCTGGACCTTCAAGATCCGTGAGGGGGTCGAGTGGCACGACGGTGAGCCGTTCACCTCCCACGACGTTGCGTACACATACCAGCGCGTCCTCGACGAGAAGATCGGTTCGTACATCGACTACCTGAGCCTGATCGACACGATCGAGGCTCCCGATGACACCACCTTGATCATCAAGACCAAGAAGCCCACCACTCAACTATTGAGCGCGTACGTTTACATCGTGCCCGAGCACATCTGGAGCAAGATCGACGAAAAAGAGCTCAAGACCTTCGAGAACTACCCCAACCCGATCGGCACGGGCGCATTCAAGGTCGTCGAGTGGAAGAAGGGCCAATTCTTCCGTATGGAGGCCAACGAGGACTACTGGGGCGGCGACCCCCACATCGACGAGTACACCTACCGGATCTTCAACAACGAGGACGCGCTCGTCCAGGCGCTGAAAGCCGGCGAGATCGATTTCGCCGACACGCTGGGGGCGAACCTCTACGACTCTCTCGAGAACACGTCGGGGATCAATGTGAACGAGGCCTCGATACCCAGCTTCGAAGAGATCGGGTTCAACACCGGCGCAGACGAGACGATCAAAAACAGTGACGGCCACCCCGCATTGAAAGATCCCGAGGTTCGACGCGCGATGGCTATGGCGATCGACAAGGAAGTGCTCGTGGATCGGATCCTGCGAGGGCACGCAACCCCGGGTTCGACGCTCGTGCCCCCGTCGATCCCCTTCTATCACTACGAACCCTCTGAGGAGGAGGTACTCGCTTTCGATCCGGAAGCGGCGAACCAGATGCTCGATGAGGCGGGATACGAGGACACCGACGACGACGGCATCAGAGAGATGCCGGGGGGAGGCGACCCACTGCAGTTCAGATACTTCGTCCGCAGTGAGGAAAACTCGACCAGGAACGCGAGCGAGTTCATCAGCGGGTGGCTGACGGACATTGGGATAGGCACCGAAGTACAGGCGCTGACGGACAGCAAATTGACGGACGTTATCTACAACGGCAAGTACGACATGTTCCACTGGGGCTGGTACCCAGACCCGGACCCGGACTTCATCTTGTCGGTGATGAGCTGCGGTCAGCGACCGCCCGACGGCATCTGGAGCGACAGCTTCTATTGCGACGAGGAGTACGACCGGATGTACCAGGAGCAGAAGACGCTTCTGGATCTGGACGAACGGGCCGAGGTCATCAAAGAGATGCAGCGCATGGTTTACGAAGACGCGCCGTACATCGTTCTGTACTACGACAAGAATCTTCAGGCCTACAACGACGAGTGGACCGGCTTCGTCCAGCAGCCCACCGACGGTGGCGACATGCTCGCCTCCTACGGGCCCTTTAGTTACATCAGCATCCGTCCGGCGTCCGCGGAGTCGGGATCGACGGACGCTTCGGAGGGGATCTCGCCCGTCGTGTGGATCGCGATCATCGGTGGCATCGTGCTGGTAGCGGTCGTTGCGAGAATGGTGCGCCGGCGAGTTGGCGAGGAGGACCGCGCGTAGAGCCGGAACATAGCGTGAGGAAGGCCGGGTAGCTCGGGTGGGCGCGCGCCGCTATCTGCTGTCGAAGGTGTTGCAGGCTCTTCTCACCCTGGCCTTCATCCTCGCGTTCAACTTCTTCCTGTTCCGCGTCATCCCCGGCAACCCGGCGCAGGTTCTTGCCCGAAACAAGCTGCTTCCTAAGGAGGCGGTCGAGGAACTCGAGCGAGATTTCGGTCTGAAGGAACCGCTCCCCAAACAGTTCCAGCTCTACGTCGCCGACACGTTCCGGGGGAACTTCGGCATCTCCTACACCTTTCGAGTGCCCGTGCGCGATGCGATCGCCGAACGGATCTGGCCGACGGTCCTTCTCGTGGGGGTATCGACGATCCTCTCGACCGTTCTGGGATTGCTTATCGGGATCTACGGGGCCTGGAGGAGGGGAAGCGCGTTCGACATAAGCTCGCTGGGGTTCGCCCTCGTGACCTATTCGATGCCCGAGTTCTGGCTCGGGATCCTGCTGCTGATCGCGTTCGCCGGCGGCATCGGCGTCTTTCCGTCGTTGTTCCCGACCGGCGGGATCGAGACGCCCGGTGCGGGCTACACGGGTCTGGCGCACATCACCGACGTCTTCAACCATATGTTCCTTCCGGCGTTGACTCTGGCACTCGCCTACATCGGGGAGTACGCGCTGATCGTGAGATCGTCCTTGTTGGACGTGATGGGGGAGGACTACGTCACCACGGCGCGCGCCAAGGGACTCAGGGAAGGTCTCGTGTTGCGCCGGCATGTGGTTCCCAATGCGATGTTGCCGACGGTCACGCTCGCGGCCCTGAACCTTGGCTTCATCGTTTCCGGAGCGATCACTGTCGAGACGGTCTTCTCGTGGCCCGGGCTCGGGCTGCTGAGCTACGAGGCCTTGCGCGCTCCGGATTTTCCCCTGCTCCAAGGGCTGTTCCTGCTATTCAGCGCCGCCGTTATCGTCGCCAACCTCGTCGCTGACATCGTGTACGGCTACCTGGACCCCAGAGTGAGGGAGGCGTAGATGAACGCCGCGCCCACTCCCGGCCCCGCGCCGCAGAGCGCACGGAGCATCACCTGGACCCGCAGGAAACGCGCGCTCGGCCGGACCTGGCGTACTTATCGTCAATCGAAGATGGGGATGACCGGGCTGATCATCCTCGTGCTCATAGTCGGTATGGCTGTGTTCGCTCCGCTCCTTGCCGATTCGGAGGGACTCAGCGCGGCGAAGGCCACCGGAGGCGTGCTCGATCCGCCGAGCCAGCATCCACCCCTCGGCACCGATGACCTCGGCCGGTCGATGTGGACGCTGACTGTATGGGGGTCTCGTATCTCTCTCCTCGTGGGGTTCGCGGCGACCGTTCTCTCGATGGTGATCGGATCGATCATCGGGATCGTCGCGGGCTACTACGGAGGCTGGTCGGATCGACTTCTGATGAGGGTCACCGACTGGTTCCTCGTGATCCCGTTCCTGCCTTTGGCCATCGTGCTGGCATCCATCCTCGGTCGATCGTTGCTCGTGATCATCTTCGTGATCGGCGTCACTTCCTGGCCGGGGACGTCCCGTGTCGTGAGGTCTCAGGCGCTCACGGTCAAGACTCGTCCCTACGTCGAGCGTGCGAGAGCGTTGGGGGCGAGTGACTGGCACCTCATCACGCGCCACGTCCTGCCCAACGTCTTCCCGTTGATCTTTGCGAACACGATCCTGGTCGTGGCCGTCGCGATCCTCTCTGAGACGACGCTGTCCTTCCTCGGCCTGGGTGACCCGCTTCAGGTCTCCTGGGGCACCATCCTCGAGAATGCGTTCACGGGAGGGGCGGCGACGATCAACGCCTGGTGGTGGTTGGTGCCACCGGGCCTCGCTATCGTCCTCATCGTGCTCGCCTTCACGATGTGCGGTTACGCGCTCGACGAGATCTTGAATCCCAGGATCCGACGCAGGGGCATCGTGGGAGCCGTAACCGGCCGCGTCGAGGATGGCTCAGAGGCGAGTCCGTGAGCTTGCTCACGGTGAACGACCTGCGCGTGGAGTACGCGTCGTCCGGAGGTTGGGTGCCCGCGGTGCGAGGCGTCGATCTCACCCTCGATCGCGGCCAGGTCCTGGGTCTCGCGGGTGAGTCCGGTTGCGGGAAATCCACGATCGCTCACGCGCTCTTGCGCTTGCTTCCACCGGAAACGCGCGTGCGCGGTGAGGTGTTCCTTAATGGACAGGACGTGTTGCAACTGAAGCCCGGCCGGTTGCGCGCCGTCAGATGGGTGGAGGGGGCGATCGTGTTCCAGGGCGCCATGCACGCTCTGAACCCGGTCCGGCGCATCAGGGACCAGCTGGCCGAGCCGATGATCCTTCACGGTCAGAGAAGCGATAAGGAAGCTCACCTCCGGGCGGGGGAGCTGCTGGAACAGGTCGGTCTTCCGGCGAAGCGGGGGGCCGACTATCCCCACGAGTTCTCTGGTGGGCAACGGCAACGCGTGATGATCGCGATGGCTCTTGCCTGCAACCCGGCGCTGTTGATCGCCGACGAACCAACCACGGCCCTCGACGTCATGGTGCAGGCGCAGGTGTTGA
The DNA here is from genome assembly GCA_030913945.1 of Actinomycetota bacterium. Lineage (GTDB taxonomy): Bacteria > Actinomycetota > CADDZG01 > CADDZG01 > WHSQ01 > JACCXF01. Next base: position 1,920 of record JALZOM010000160.1, on the reverse strand, counting down.
ACCTTCTCAAGGAACTTCAGGAGGATCTGGGTCTTGCGATGCTGTTCATTACCCACGATCTCTCGGTGTTGGTCGAGGTCTGCGACCGCATCGCCGTCATGTACGCCGGCCGCATCGTGGAGGAAGGACCTTCGAACCGGGTGTTCGGAGCCCCGGCCCACCCCTACACGAAGGCGCTAGCCGGCGCCTTCCCTACGATCGGGGACCCGACCTTTAGGCGGGCGCCCACCGGCCTGGGCGGCGATCCTCCCGATCCTCAGGCGCTCCCGACCGGCTGTCCCTTCCATCCGCGTTGTCCCCAGGCGTTCGACGAGTGCCCGCGCGTCGACCCGCCCTTGTTCAGAGCCGAAGAAGGACACGTGGCCGCTTGTCTGTTGGTGCCCGACGATCAGCCACAGGGAGTAGGAGCATGAGCCGGGCGCGAGATCGGCGTGAGCTGGCGCCTTCGAGCGAAATGCTGCTAGAGGCGCGCGACGTTCACGTCTCGTTCACCGGGCGCACCGGATTACTCAGCGGGATCTCTGGTCGGACCGCGCCGGTCGCCCGCGCGGTCGACGGCGTGAGTCTGGCGGTCAAGCAGGGGGAGATCGTCGCCCTGGCGGGGGAGTCGGGATGCGGGAAGACAACGCTTGCGAGGACCATCATGGGTCTCGAGCGGCCGACGAGCGGTGATGTTCTTTACGAGGGTCGCCCGATATGGGACGACCTCCGCGCGTACCGGCGCAAGGTCCAGATGGTTTTCCAGGATCCGACCGGAGCTCTGAACCCGCGGCAAACGATCTACGAGTCGGTGGCGGAGGGTCTGCGGATACACAAGCTCCCCGGCGTGGAGGAATCCCTGGTCGCGGACGCGCTGACCCGAGCAGGGTTACGGCCGGCGGAGCGATTCTTTTTGCTCTATCCGCACGAGCTGTCGGGGGGGCAACGCCAGAGGGCGGTGATCGCCGGAGCACTGGCGCTGAACCCCAAGGTATTGGTTGCGGATGAGCCGGTGTCCATGCTCGACGCGTCGGTGCGGGGCGAGATCCTGCGACTCCTACTACAACTGCGCGATGACTTCGGTCTGTCTCTGATCATCGTCACGCACGATCTCGGCTTGGCGTGGACCGTCGCAGATCGCGTCGCGGTGATGTATCTCGGGCGCATCGTCGAGGAGGGTCCCGCCGAGCGGGTCCTCACGCGGCCGCTGCACCCGTACACGCGCGCCCTGCTCGACATCGTGCCCGAAGCGGGCGGTCTCGATCGCCCGGTCCTCAAGGGCGAGCCTCCGGATCCGAGCGACATCCCACCGGGCTGTCGCTTCCACCCGCGTTGCCCGGCGGTAGCAGGGGAAGCGGCGGCCGATGCCGGCGTCGAGCCGCTCTGCAGGAACGAAGATCTCGGGCTGGCTGAGTTGCGGCCCGGGCACACGGTCGCGTGTCACCTTGCCTTGAAGACCCGCGGTGACTCGGCTACTGCAAATGCCGGGGGAAGTCCCGTTCCCAACGCCTAGTCCACTTGACGTCGTCGTTCTCCCCGACGGAGAGATCGAGAGACACCTTGTAGGCGTTGGCATCGCTGGTCAGGATCATGTGCACCTCGGCCGTCGCGTTTCCCTCGGGCCAGTCGAGGCGATAGCGTGCGCCTCCTTCGGCAGCGGCGTCGCCGGGGTCGGCGCTGGACGCGGCACAGTGCCCGAAGTAGTGCTCCTCCATCGCGCCGCCGATCTCGAGCGACGAGGACGAGCCGTGGTCGATGACGACGCGGCTACGGCGGCCGAGGATGTCGTGTTCCCATCGCCACACGGTCGGCCTGGTACTCGCATCCGGATCTTCGACGCCGGTCCCTTTGGTCGGTGATGGCGGGGGCGGTTGCAAGGTGGGTCTAGCAGAGATGGGCGAGCCCCCCTGGACGACCGGCAGCTCCAGGGCCGAGTCGCGC
>JALZOM010000138.1 GCA_030913945.1 Actinomycetota bacterium | reverse complement strand
ACATCATGTCGCGCGGCGTCGCATCGCCTCTCCGGCTGACGGCGGAAGGGCCTGCGCCCGGATCGTTCCGCATGCGACAACCAGCTCCGCCGGACCTAGCGATCGATCCCGCGGAGGACGTCGGAGGACTCGACGCACGGGTGGTCCCGGCGCGGCGCGGCCGACACACGTTGCCGGCTCCGGCGGTCCGGACCGTGGGACCACTGGGGCTGGGTTGCTACTACGGAAGGTTCGCCGAGGACCGAGAGGTCCTCGTCTATCCCGATATGCCGACCGCATGGCGATTAGCTCTTTCGGTGCGACGAAGCCGTTATCGCGACACAGGAGATCGTCGGAGAGGGCCGCTTGGACTGGGCACCGAATTCGAGTCGATCCGCGATTACCTCCCCGACGACGACATCCGGCAGGTCAACTGGAGAGCCACCGCCCGCCTCGGACGGCCGATGAGCAACCAGTACCGGATCGAGCAAGACCGCGACGTCATCTGTTTGATCGACTCGGGCCGGCTCATGACCGCGCCGCTGGAGGGTCGCACCCGACTAGATGCAGCGGTTGATGCGACGGCCGCGGTGGCACTTGTCGCCGACGAAGTGGGCGATCGCTGCGGCGCGCTCGCATTCGACGGACGGGTGCAGCGCAACATCTCGCCGCAGCGGAAAGGCGGCAACGCCGTGGTGCGAGGGATCTTCGACCTCGAGCCGACCACCCAGGACAGCGACTACGAATTGGCGTTCAGGCACGTGTCCGGATTGAAACGCTCGTACGTCCTGGTGTTCACGGATCTTCTGGAAGAAGCCGCCGCGCGCCCCTTGATAGAGGCGGTTCCCGTGCTGGCGCGCAGACATGCAGTCGCCGTGGTGAGCGCAGCCGACTCTGACCTTCAGGAGCTCGTCACCCGCCGGCCGGAGACGCCTTTCGACGTGTATCGAGCCGCCGCCGCACTCGAGGTCTTGAACGCCAGGGAGCGAGTGGCGGCATCGCTACGGGCAACCGGAGCGGAGGTGCTCGAGGCACCCGTAGACAAGCTCGCGGCAGCGTGCGTGGACGCCTACCTTCGAGCGAAGGTTCGAGCGCGTCTCTAGGTCGCCCTCACGGTTTGAGGCTCACGCCCGCGCCACACCACGAGGCCCCAGTAGACGCTCGCAAGGCCAAAGCCAACCACCGTCACCGTCGCGAAGCCGAGCCCTCGCGGGGTGATGAACCCCTCGACCAAGCCGGCGAGAACGAGCCAGGGAGCCGTTCCCAAGACGATCTCGACCGCGTTTCGCGCCTCCGTGGTGACCGCGCTCAACCGCGTCCCCCGCCCCGGCTCCACCAGAGCCCACCCCATCCGTAGCCCGGCAGCAGCAGCCACGACGATGCACGACAGTTCCAGCACGCCATGAGCGGTGACCAGCTCATAGAACGTGGCCCCGTTCCCACCCGCTACGGACAAGCCCGCCGCAGCTCCAAGGACGACCCCGTTGTAGAGCGTTAACGCAGCCGTGATCAACCCTGCGGAGATGCCGCCGGCGAAAGCCAAGAACGTCACGCGGATGTTGTTCGTGAGGATCTGCGTAGCGAAGGTGCCCTGTTCCTCCAGCGAGAGCCCGAGGTCGGTTCCCTCCTCTCGCGGCTCGGCGACCGACCGGAACTCCCCCGGCACCAGGCCCACTGCCTTGTCCGGATCCGACGCGGCCCAGCCCCCCGCGAGGGCGGCGGGCGCGAACAGCAGCACCGCCGCTATGAGGAGCGGGATCGGCCGAGAGGCGACCGACCGCCAGTAGCGGCAGCCGAAGAAATGCAGCGCGGACGAGCGCCGCGTCTTGGCGTCGTAGACGAGGTGGCGAGCTCGGCCCACGAGCTCCTCCAGCCGCGCGACGACCGGATCTCCGGGAAACTTGCGCCGCGCCAGAGCAAGATCGGCTGCAGCCCCTCGATAAAGAGCGCCCAGGGATCGAACTCCGTCGGGACCCAACCGCTCCGGCCTTCTCCGCGCACTTGCGCTGAGACGCTCGAGCTCGCTCCATCCTGGCCCCCGCTGGGCCACGAACCGGTCGAGTTTCACGAGGGTCTTCGGGTCGCCGACCCTTCCACCCACAACGCCATCATTGATCCGCTTCCGTCTCGCGCCCGGCATTCCCGGTTCCGAACGAATGGATACCGCATTCGGTCTTGGAGAATCCGGGCCACCTACCTGCGCGCTCGTCATCGATCGAGGCCGCGATGGTGCAAGGGGCGCAACCGATCGATGCGAATCCCTGCTCCAACAGAGGATGCGTTGGGATGCCATGCGTTGCGACGTAATCGTCGACGTCGGTACCGGACCAGGTCGCAAGGGGGTGGATCTTCAGGATCTCGTTGCCGGAGGGCAACAGTTGCGCCTCCACGATCGGCGTTCGGACACGCAACGGAGATTGCTCCCTTCTGATCCCGGAGATCCATCCGTCGAACTCCTCCAGGGCTTCCTGCAACGGTGTCACCTTGTTGATCCGACAGCACTTGTCCGGGTCTCTGCTGTGGAGATGCGGTCCGTACTCCTCCGCCTGGCGCGCCGGTGAATCGTGCTCCCCGCGCAGCTCCACGACCTTGAGGTCCCAGGCCTCCTGCATGCGCTCCTTGAAAGCGAGGGTCTCCGGGAAATGGAATCCCGTATCCAAGAACAGAACCGGGATGTTCGGCTCGATCGAGCGCAACAGATGTAGCAGGACGAGCCCGGAGGATCCGAACGACGTCGCTATCGCCGGCCTGTCGATGGTCGAGGTCGCCCAGGACAGGATGTCGCGCGGATGAGCGGCCTCGAGATCCTCATAGCGAGCATCGGGCGTGACGAAGCGGGCGCCTCCCGGCGCGTGGGCGAATCGCGTGACTCCGTTTGCTTCGATCGACCCACTCCTCCCTGACCCGCCCGCCTCCGGCGGCTGGCCGGTTCGAAGACTATCTGGATGCAGGGGGTCGCAAGAGCCCAATGTGGGCGCGGATGCTCTAGGTTCGGCCGGTGAGATACGAGGACCGCTTCACCATCTCCACGCCCGAGGGCGTTGAGCTCGAGATGACGCTGGCCGGGCTCGGTTCCAGGTTCATCGCCGCCTCCATCGATGCGGCGATCCAGGGCATCCCGTCGTTGATAGTCATCATCTGGGCTTTTGTCGCCATGGAGGGGCGACCCATCGCCATCGCGATGGCCACACTCTTCTTGTTCCTCATCGCGTTCGGCTATGACGTCCTCTTCGAAACGCTGGCATCCGGACGAACGCCGGGCAAACGCGCCGGCGGGATCCGGGTCGTGCGGCTGGGCGGTGGACCGGTAACGTTCACGACGAGCGCGGTGCGCAATCTCCTTCGTCTGGTGGATGCGCTTCCCTTCGGGTACGCGGCGGGGATCATCAGCATCCTCGTCAGCCCACGCAATCAACGGCTCGGGGACATGGCCGCGGGAACCCTGGTCGTGCGCGAGCGCCGCGGAGACGCTCGGCCTTCATGGGCCGTCCAGACGACCTGGGCGCCACCCGACGCCGCCGCAGCAACCTGGGATGTGAGCGCGATCACCGGGGACGAACTCGTGGCCTTGAGACGGTTCCTCGACCGTCGTTACGAACTGCCGCCCGACGCCCGCACCCGTCTGGCCTGGGAGCTGGCGGAGCGCCTCCGACCCAAGGTTGCTGGGGTTCCTCCCGACGTACATCCCGAGTACTTCGTCGAACAGGTCGTGGCGGTGAAGATCTCCCGCACTTGAATTTCCGGTTGCGCTCGCGCGCGACCGATAGGGTGCCGACTGTGGACGAACCCGCGCGCATGACACCGGCCATCCCTGTCTTTCGCGAACGACCGGCCAAGCTCATGGTCCTCGCGCGCTCGGCCGCGATAGACCTGCGCGATCTGCGCGTAGCGGGGACGGCCATGTTGTTCCTCGCCTTGACGCTTCCGCTCGTTCCGGGGTATCCGGGCGTGCCGTGCCTGTTGAGGACCTTCACCGGCGTTCCCTGCCCCTTCTGCGGGATGTCCACGAGCGTCAAAGAGACGGTTCGGCTTCAGTTGCGCGACGCGTGGGCGGCTAATCCCGCAGGCGTTCTTGCGGTCGCCGCCGCAGTGTTGTTGATCTTGTTCCGGCCTCGCCGGATGGCGCTCCCCACTCTGCTCATCCCAGTCATCCTGGGGGCGATGTGGGTCTTTCAGCTCTTTCGCTTCTCGATCCTGTAGCCACCAAACAGAAAGGAGCCACCGATGTCGGACACACCGTCCCAGCCGCCGGGCCCACCGCCCTCCGGCCCATCGGCAAGTCAGGGGTATCCCCAGCAGTACCAGGGGGGAGGGCCCCCGTCCTACGGAGCGGCGCCTCAAGGCTCGTCGGGCCCCCGAGCGACCTTCGGCCAGCGCTTCGGCGCGTGGCTTCTCGACCTGCTGATCCTCATCGTCCCGCTCGCGATCGTCGGGATCGTCATGGCGGTGGCCATCTCACCGGGAGTCGACGAGGGCACCGCGGAGGTCAACGGCGCCGCCGCAGGAGTATCGATACTGCTCTGGGTGCTGATCAGCGTGGGAGCTTTCGCCTATTACATCCTTCTGGAGGGCGGCGCCACGGGACAGACCCTCGGCAAGAAGGCCGTGGGCATCCGAGTGGTCAGCATGCAGACCGGCGGGCCCATCGGGTACGGGAAGGCCTTCGTCAGGACGCTTATCCGAACGTTCATCTCGGGCAACATCTGCCTGCTGGGCTATCTCTGGATGCTGTGGGACAAGGAGAAACAGACGTGGCACGACAAGATCTCAGACAGCGTCGTCGTTCCCGTCTCGGCCTATCCGATCCAGCGCTGACCAGCTGAACTGTCGAGAGCCGGGGTCGCCATGCCGGCTCCCGACATGGGGGGCACCCGAGTAGAGGCGCCCGCTAGAGCGTGATCGTCAGCGAGCTGCCGAGGTTGGCCTTCAGCTCCGCGTAGAGACCGTTCGTCGTGTCGACGCAGTACTCGGTGCCCAGACGCAACACGGTCGTGCGCTCGCCGGTCGCGAGATGGAGGAACACCTGGGTGCTCCCGGGGTGGTTCCCGAGGATCTCCTTCAGGTCGTCAACCAGCTTCGGGGTGCAGAGGTCCACCTCGACGCTTATCTCGAAAGGGCGCTCCTCCAACCGGGGTTCGTGAAGTTCGAGCGCGATGATCTTGAGCGAGTCATCGCGCGCATCCTGGTCCAGCCGGCCCTTGACCAGCAGGATCGCATCCGGCCGAACCACCGACGAAAACTTCTCGTACGTGCTGTTGAACAGGATGACCTCGACGCTCGACCCGGTGAGGTCTTCGAGTTGCAACAACATCATGATGTCGCCCTTGCGGGTGACGCGTTTGGTCACCGTCGCGATCAGCCCGCCGACGGTTAGCACGTCTCCCGGAGATCGATCGACGAGGGCCGCCAACGAGCAATCGCACATCCGGGCGAGCAACCCTTCGACCCCGAGCAGCGGATGGTCCGAGACGTAGAGACCCAGCATCTCTTTCTCCTGGGCCAGCAAGATGTCTTTCGGGTGCTCCTCGAGGGAGACGGGGGTGTCTGAATACTGCGGGGTGCCATCTTCTGTGCCACCTCCCCAGAGCGAGAACTGGCCCGCTTCCTCTTGCTTTCGTTGCTCGCTGATCTCGGCCGAGATGGATTCGTACTTGTCCAGCAATCCCTTGCGCGTGTGCCCGAGGGATTCGAACGCACCTGCTCGGATGAGTGACTCGAGCGTCTTCTTGTTCATGCATTGGTAGTCGACCCTGCGACAGAAGTCGTAGAAGGACTCGAAATCGCCTTTCGCCTTGCGCGCGTCGATTATCCGCTCGACTACGCCCTCTCCGACGTGGCGCACGGCAGAGAGTCCGAACCGGATCGATTCCTCAACGGGAGTGAAGTCCATCTCGGAAGAGTTGACGTCTGGGATCAGGACGGGGATCCCCATCTTGCGAGCCATGCCAAGGTACTTGGGCTTGTCATCCTTGCGGTCCTTGACGGACGTCAGAAGCGCGGCCATGTACTCGACCGGGAAGTGAGCCTTGAGCCACGCGGTCTGATACGCAACGTACGCGTACGAGGCGCTGTGCGCGCGGTTGAACGAGTAGTCGGCGAACGGCTGGATGAGGGCCCACAGGTTCTTCGCCTCGAGCTCGGTGACACCCGAGCGCACGCACCCCTCGATGAAGCGCGGCTCCTCCGCGGCCATGATGTCGCGCTTCTTCTTCCCGATCGCCTTGCGCACCAGGTCCGCTTGGCCCGGCGTGTAACCGGCCAGCTTCTGCAGCAGGAGCACGATCTGCTCCTGGTACACGAGGACTCCGTAAGTCTTCTTCGTGATGTCCTCGAGAGCGGGGTGCAGGTAGACGATCTTGGAGGGGTCGTTCTTGCGCTGGATGTAGGCCGGGATCTGCTCCATGGGGCCGGGCCGGTACAGAGCGATAAGGGCCATGATCTGCTCGAAACGATCCGGTTTGAGCTGCACCAGGAGCCGGCGCATCCCTTCGGACTCGAGCTGGAAGACCCCGTCGGAGTCGCCCCGCCGCAACATCTCGAAGACCTTGGGGTCGGCGAGATCGAGTGAATCGACGTCGATCTCGCTCCCCCGGTTCACCTTCACGG
>JALZOM010000129.1 GCA_030913945.1 Actinomycetota bacterium | reverse complement strand
CATGTATTAAGCACGCCGCCAGCGTTCGTCCTGAGCCAGGATCAAACTCTCCGTAGAGATTTGATTCCCGGTTGAACGCTCGAATCTTGAAGATTCAAGGCGTTAATACCGGATCTATTCATTGGATACGTCCAAGACTCACGAGCCGAAGCTCGCTTCATCATTAGACGAGGGTCCACTGATCTCCGATCGGCTCGCCAAATGACGGCGAGCTTCTCGGCAGGCACACTATTCAGTTCTCAAAGAGCGACTTCGGGCAAAGAAAAACGCCGGTCCCAAGGGACGCCGGCGAGTCACGGAGCAACCTGGTCTGCTAGGTCAGGTGGCCAATAAGAGCGACTCCCGGGTCGGATCGGTGCGCCCAAGGATTCGGGCGCATGCCAACGTGCTTTGCCGTTACAGCCTGCCAACTGTAGCGCCTACACGACGGCCGGTCAAACCCCTATTCCGCCGGGCCACCTGGGAAAACACACTAACGGCATTCCTCCTTTCCTCGGCCCCGCATCGCCGATCCTGCCGATCCCCTCAGCCCACCGTCCTCAGGAGGGAGGCTGCTCGAAGGACCCGGTGATCTCGTCGAGCGCAGCCTCCACCGAGGGTGAGATGTCGAGGGCCAAGAAGGCCGCAACGGCATAATTGTGCTTGTCTCCGTGGATGAGGATCGCCTGGAAGCGCAGGCGCTTGCCGTCCGCGTTCGTGGCCCTGCCCACCATGACCCTGGACACAGCTCCCGAGAGATGGTCTCCACCTGCGTGAAGGCGGACTTGAAATCCGTGTAGCGCTTCCGTAGCGACGAGAAGTACGCGTCCGAGGCCTCGGACAACGACCCGGACGGGCCCCGCCCGAACGAGACTAGCGCCTCCCGCCCGGGATTCAGAAGCTGGGTCAACGATCCGTTCACCCGGAGGTCCCATTCGCTCGGATAGCTGAACGTGTAGCCCAGAGTGGCGTTCTCGTAAGGCGTGTCCGCATGCTTTAAGGCGTGTCCGCATGAACGAGTGCCGACGCGCTCGGGGCGAGGCTAGGACTCGGCTCCATCGAAGGTAGCGCCGGGCTGGGCGAGACGAGCGCGATCGTGATCTGGGGGCTGGGGCATTCGAAAGGCGTGGGGCTGATGGGGATCGTCGTGAGCGGCGTGGGCGACGCCAGCGTCGACGTCGACAACGGAGTGGGACTAGCGAGGGGATCGACCGTGTCGACCGGCGTGGGACATGGGATCGGGTCCGATGCCGGGGACGCGGCTGCCGGGCTTTCACGACGTTCCACGTAAACCGCGAACAGCCCTGCCGCCGCCACGTCGAGGACCAGCATCGCTCCGAGAAGTCGTTTCCACATGGGCTGAGATATCACCCCGGCGCCCGATTGGCTAGCGGCCGGATCCTTCCAGCAGCCGCCCGTAGCTCGAGCGCCGGCGCTCGCGTACCCAAGCGACCACGAGGATGCCGCCCCCCACGAGGGCGGCTCCGATCACGAGGACGGCAACGAGCGTGGCTCCGGTGAGAGACAGGGCGCCGGTGGATCCCTCTTCGCCGGCGCCGGCTTCGATCCGGGTCCCGGCTACCTCGGTCCCGGAGATCTCGTTGCCGCCGGAGACCAGCTCTTCGACATCGTTCTCGGCTTTCGTAGCCCTCTTCTGCCCCCGTTGCCGGTCATCGCGCCGGCCGTCGCGGCCGCCCTTCTGGCCGTCCGGCCCCGTCCGATCCGAGTGCCCCCGCCCGATGATGTCGATCCCTCACCGGTCGTGGAGGTGGTGCCTGCAGCCTCCTCGACGTCGCCGATCGTCTCGTTGACCGTCCCCACAGGATCCTCCGCGACGTCCTTCACGGTTTCTCCGGCTCCATCGACCGTGTCCTTCACGCGCTCACCGACATCGTCCACCTGGGAAGAAACGTCGTCCGGGTTCGGGATGGAGACCTGAGCGGCGGCGGGGGCACCGGACCAGAGCGCGCCGAGCATCATGGTCGAACAGAGAATGCCTAGGAGGCGAGACCGTGACGGCACTCTCAATCTTCCTCCTCCGGCCTCGGGGGGCCGATGCAAGCAACACGGTACGAATGCGGGACGAATGCGGGTCTGCATCCCTAGTTCTCGCCCCCTTCTACGAGCTCGAAACGCTTACCTTCGCCATCTCTTTCCCATTCCCTTCTCTATCCCTCTCCCTATTCTGCGACCCGAACGAAACGCCTCTTTCCCACCTGAAGAACGGCCCCTCGCAATGCGGTCAGAGGGATCTCTTCGGTCGTCGCGACCTGACCATCGACCCGCACGCCCCCCTGAGCGATCAGTCGGCGGGCCTCCGACCGGGATGCCGCCAGCCCGAGCTCCGCCAGGACTCGCGGGAGGTAGGCCACGTCTCCATCCACGGCATCGCCCGGCAGCGCGGCCATCGGCATCTCGTCCGGCATCCCGCCCTCGCGGAACCGACGGTCAAAGGCCTCCTCCGCGCGCTGGGCGGCCTCGGGTCCGTGATACAGCTCCACCACAGCCCGAGCCACGCGCCGTTTAGCGGCACCCGCGTCGGGGCCGCCCCCCGACGCGGCCGACTCGATCTCCGCGATCTCGTCCGAAGCGAGCCCGGCCGCGAGGGCGGCGTACTGACCCGCCAACCTGTCGGGGACGCTCATGACCTTCCCGAACACTTCCTCGGGCGACTCCCTGATCCCGACGTAGTTGCTCAAGGACTGACTCATCTTGTGGACCCCATCGAGGCCCACGAGGAGCGGCATCGTGAGCGCAACCTGCGGCTCTTGCCCGTAGGCACGTTGAAGATCGCGGCCCACGAGCAGGTTGAAGAGTTGATCCGTCCCGCCGATCTCCACATCGGCATCTATCGCCACCGAGTCAAAGCCTTGCATCAGTGGATACATGAACTCGACGATGGAGATCGGGCGGCGCTCCGAGTAGCGCTTGGCAAAGTCGTCCCGCTCGAGCATCTGCGCCACCGTGCCATGCGACGTGAGCTTGAGGAGGTCGGCGAGATTCAGTTTGTCCAGCCACTCGGAGTTGTAGCGGATCTCGAGGTTCTCCTCAGACAGGATGTCCAGCAGTTGTTCCACGCAGGCCTCGGCATTGGCGCGTACGACCTCCGGGCTCAACTGTGGGCGGGTCTCCGATTTGCCCGAAGGGTCCCCGATCCGCGCCGTGAAGTCGCCCATGATGAGGACGGCGACATGTCCCTCGTCCTGGAACGCCCGCAGCTTGCGGAGCGGGACGGCCCACCCCAGGGTGATGTCGCGGGCCGTCGGGTCGACTCCCAACTTGACGCGGAGCGGTCGGTCACGGCCCAGTCTCTCGGCCAGCTCCTCCTGGGGAACGACGTGCTCTGCGTTCTGTAACAGCCGCGCTAGCGACGCTTTCGCCTCCCCGGTGCCGGTCATGGGGCGATGGTAGTCCACCGCCTTAGCCCCATATGTCGATAGACTCATGCGTTCATGTCCCGCATCCACCGAACCAAATGGATCGTCGCCGTCGCGCTCGGCGGGCTGATAGCGGCGGGGTGCGCTCAGCTCGAAAACCTTCCGACGCTGACGAAAGCGGACCTCAGGTTCCGACCGGCCCAATCCTCAAAGATCTTCTCAGTCGGAGGAGAGCTCATCACCTCGATGCATGGCATCGAGAATCGCACGGTCGTGCAGAAGCTGAAGACGATCCCGAAACACCTGCAGCGAGCGGTGATCGCGATCGAGGACGAACGCTTCTACGAGCACGAAGGGGTCGATGTCAGGGCGGTCATCCGCGCTGCCCTGAAGAACGCCAGCAGCGGACAGATCGAAGAAGGGGGCTCGACGATCACCCAGCAGTACGTGAAGAACTCGATCATCGCCCCCGGCGAGGTAGCGGACAAGACGATCGAGCGAAAGATCGATGAAGCGGCTCTCGCCCGTCAACTCGAGAAGGCCCTGCCGAAGAAGGAGATCCTGCGCAGGTACCTGAACACCGTCTACTTCGGCAAGGGCGCGTATGGCGTTCAGGCCGCGGCAAAGACCTTCTTCTCGAAGCCCGTGTGGAGACTCAAGGTGCGTGAGAGCGCTCTGCTCGCGGGACTTATCCGTTCGCCAGAGAGTTACAGCCCCGTCGAGCGCCCGAAGGCCGCTCTCAGGAGGCGCAACCTCGTTCTCCGCAAGATGGACGAGCTCGGCTGGCTCAAGCGGACGGTTGCCAGAGCACCGAGGAAGGCTGGCCTGAAGCTCCATCTGGGCGAGGACGACTCCCGGTACCGGGCCCCCTACTTCGTCGACTACATCCAACGGCTGATCCAGTTCGACCCCCGCTTCGAAGATCTTGGAAAGACGTGGCAGGACCGCCAGCAGGCTTTGTTCACCGGCGGACTGAAGGTCTACACGACCGTCGATCTCGACATGCAGGCGGCCGCGGAGCGCGCCGTCGACAGTGTCCTCACCTACCCAACGGATCCCTACGGGTCGCTCGTGGCGATCGATCCCGCGACGGGTGAGATCAAGGCGATGGTCGGAGGCCGCGACTTCTTCGCCAAGAAGAAGAATGACAAGTTCGCAAAGACGAACCTGGCCGTCTCGGCAGAACCTGGATTGGCTCCCAAGAAGGAGGGCGGTACGGCTCCAGGCAGTGGGCGTCAAGCAGGCTCCGCGTTCAAACCATTCGCCCTCGTGACAGCCATCGAGCAGGGCATCCCGCTCTCCAAGGTCTACAAGGGCGGGTCATCGATCACCTTCCCGGGGGCCGACAACGGCGCCGACTACACCGTTCAGAACTACGAGGGCTCCTCCTATAGCGACATGTCATTACTGGAAGCCACCGTCAAGAGCGTCAACGTCGTCTACGCGCAGCTGGGCGAAGAGATCGGTCCCCAGAGCGTGGTGGACTCCGCCGAGGACATGGGCATCCGGACGCCGCTCGGCGCGTACCTCTCAGCAGTACTGGGCACCAACTCCGTCAATCCCTTAGGGATGGCATCGGGTTACGGAACTTTGGCGAACAACGGCGAGCACCACCCCCCGGTCGCCATCACGAGGATCGAGGATCCCACCGGCAAGCTGCTCTACAAGGACAAGTCCAGATCGCGGCTTGCGGTGGACCCCACAGCCGCATACATCACCACCACGGCCCTAGAGCAGGTCATCACCCGCGGCACCGCCGCCACGAGCGGTCAGATCGGCCGGCCGGCAGCCGGTAAGACGGGAACCGCCCAGGAGTATCGCGATGCTTGGTTCGTCGGTTACACCCCCGATCTGGTTGCTTCGGTCTGGGTGGGGTATCCGTCGGGACAGATCGAGATGAAGGCGGGATGTTCCGTGACCTTCATCGGAGAACGCGAGGTCTGCCGCAACACGCGCATCACCGTCACCGGCGGATCGTGGCCCACCATGATCTGGCGGAACTTCATGGTCGAGGCTCTATCCGGCGTGGCCGCGACCGACTTCGTTGCTCCCCCAGGGGGTGGCTACGTCACCGTGACCATCGACACGCGGACCGGATGCCTCGCCTCAACGACGACGCCCCTAGAAGCCCGCTCTTCGGCGACGTTCACATCATCGACCGTGCCGACAGAGTCGTGCCCCATCGCCGGCGAAGGAGTCACTGTCCCGGACGTGGTCGGCTTCCCTGCCGGCGAAGCTGCCGGGATCCTTACGAGCGAGGGATTCAACGTCTCACAGACAACCGAGGAGTCCGACGACTACGCGCCGGGCCGGGTTCTTTCGCAGACCCCTGCGGGGGGAGCGACCGCCGCCGAAGGGATAACCGTAGCGATCGTCGTATCCACGGGCCCCAGCACGAGTGGCGTTCCGACTGTCATCGGCATGTCGCGCTCGGCGGCCCAGTCGACATTGCAGAACGCGGGCTTCCGGGCGAGTATCATCACCGAGAAGGAGGGCTCGAGCTGGAAGTCGAGTCGCGGGCAAGTGTGGAAGCAATCCCCCACCGCCGGGGCCAATGGATCGAACGGTTCGACCGTGACGATCTGGGTCAACCCCGGCTAGACCCTCGACCGCCTACCTGCGTCGAGACGCGTGGGGGTGGCCGGGGATGACTCGTCGCCACTCGAGGTCGTCACCCCGTCCCGCAGCGAGGCCGACGCGTCGCGTCCAGACGGCTCGGGCGCGATGTCTCTCGGTCGCCTCATCCTCGGCGCACCACATCGAGCCGCCTCGCAAGAGGGACGCACCATCGTGCGGTTTGCCTATGCCCATCGCCAGCGTCAAGCGAGCCGGTCCCGCGGCCAGCAGCCTGTCATCCGCGATCCCGGGCCGGCGCCCGCGCATCATGTCGCGTCCCTCCACCGGTTCTCCCGCTCTCAACAGAACCGCTTCGCACACCCCCTCGCGATCGCAGACGACGTTCGCGCACCAGTGCATGCCGTAGGTGAAGTACACATAGAGATGGCCCGGAGCGCCGAACATGGTGCGCGTACGGGGCGACGGTCCACGGAAGCCGTGGGAGCCGGGATCTTGATCTCCGCGGTATGCCTCGACCTCGACCAAGCGCACCGCAGTGACACCCTTGGGGCCGGCGTGAACGAACAGGCAGCCGATGAGATCGCGCGCCACGGATATGGCGTCGCGCGCATAGAAGGCGCGCGGGAGTTGCCTCATCGAGGCGACGAGGTCAGCTCAACAACCAGGCCAGAAGCGCCTTCTGCGTGTGCAATCGGTTCTCCGCCTGGTCCCACACGACCGACCGGGGGCCGTCCATAACGTCCCTGGAGATCTCCTCGCCACGGTGCGCAGGGAGGCAGTGCATAACGATGACGTCCTCGTCTGCCAGGTCGACGGCATCGGAGTTGAGCTGAAATCGTTCGAACACCTCGGCTCTCGCTTGTGACTCCGATTCCTGTCCCATGCTTGCCCACACATCCGTATAGAGCACGTCGGCCCCTGAGATCGCCTCCGCTACAACTTCGGTGATCGTGACGCTGCCGCCACTTTCGATCGCATTCTGCTGGCTTATCGACACGATGTCCGTGAGCGGGGCGTGCCCCGCCGGCGTAGCCACGCGCACATCCATGCCCAACTTGGAACCCGCGAGCAGTAGTGAATGCGCCACGTTATTGCCATCACCGACGTACGCAAGCGACAATCCCTCGAGGCCCCCCTTCTTCTCCCGGATCGTCTGCATGTCCGCAAGCGCTTGGCACGGATGAGAGCGGTCGCTGAGGGCGTTGATCACCGGCACTTCGGATGCCGAAGCAAGCTTCTCCAGCCGTTCTTGCTCGAACGTCCGAACGACGAGAGCATCCACATACCTGGCGAGGACGCGCCCGGTGTCCTCCACCGTCTCGCCGCGGCCGAGCTGAAGCTCGTCGCTTCGCAAGATGAGTGCGTGTCCACCCATCGATGTCACGGCGACCTCGAAGGAAACGCGCGTCCGCGTCGAGGGCTTCTCGAAGATGAGCGCGACCTGACTGCCCGCGATCTTGGAGCTCCAGGAGCCGGGGCGCGCCTTGGCCTTGTCGGCTGCATCGAGTAGGTCTTTGAGCTCGCCCGGCGCCAGATCGGCGATGGAGAGGAGATCCCGCTCGCCCATCAGGATCTCAACTCCGCCCCGGTCTTCTCGCCAAGTACGTTCACGATGCGTGAGACGACTGCGCTCGCGTCCACATCGGTGAGGGTTCGATCCGGAGCTCGCATCTCGAGAGCGTAAGCCAAGCTCTTCTTTCCCGCCCGCACCTGTTCTCCACGATAGACGTCGAAGAGATGAACCGACTGAACCTCCGGCGCCCCCGCACGTCGCACTACGGATTCGACCAGGGCTGCAGGCACCGACTCGTCAACCACGACCGCGAGGTCCGCGTAGATCGGTGGGAAGCGGGGCAGCTCCTCGACCTTGGGGCGTCCGGGAAGAACCGCGAACAGGGGCTCGAGCGCCAGCTCGAACGCGATCGCGGTCGTTCCCACCGGGAACTCGAACGCCTCGATTACGTCGGGGTGGATCTCGCAGAGGACCCCCACTGGCGCATCGCCGAGCCGCACCCGGGCGACCCTCGTCGGATGGAAGGGCATCCCCTTCCCCGGATCGAAGATCGGAGATCGAACGCCCAGGTGCCGGAAGACCGCCTCGAGGATCCCCTTGGCTCCGAAGAGATCCCAGGCCCGGCCGGCCGCGGGCCACCTCTTGGGGCTGCGCTGGCCCGCGAACACCGCGCTCAGGACGAGACTCTCCGTGGGGAGTGGCTCCGCGCTGGGCTCGTAGACCCGGGCGATCTCGAACAACGAGAGCCCGGGAGCGCCGTGAGCGAGGTTCCGTGACGAGGAGCGCATCAGCCCTGGAAGCAGGGTCGTACGCAACCATCGTTCGTCCTCCGTCATCGGGTTCATCAGCTCGACCGCACGCCGCGCCGGGTTGTCATCCTCAACGCCCAGTGCGTCGAGGTCCCGATCCGACATGAAGCTGGGCGTCCACGCCTCGGATACGCCCACGCCCACCAGGCACCGCTTGAGCGCGCGCTCTGCGCGCTGGGAGCGCTCGAGTCCGCCGGCCCATCCCTTCGGAAGGGTCGATGGGAGCCCCTCGAAACCGGCGAGTCGAGCAACCTCTTCGATGAGGTCGACCTCCCGGCTGAGGTCCGGGCGGAATCCAGGGATGTCGACCTCCAGGACGTCGCCCTTGTCCTCCACCCCCAACCCGATCGCCCTGAGAGCGGCTGCCTGGTCGGACTTGGGAGCCCGGATACCCAGGAGCGACTCGGACCGCCCGGGGCGGAGCCGTATCAACTGCCGCGGCTGCGGCGCGGGGTAAGCATCGGCTACCGAAGCCGAGATCGCGCCTCCGCAATGCTCGACGATCAGCTTCGCTGCGCGCGTGGCTGCGTACACGACGTTCTCGGGATCGGTGCCGCGCTCGAAACGCGCTGACGCCTCCGACCGGAGCTGATGTCTACGGCTCGTGAACGTGATCGAAACCTTGTCGAAGTACGCCGACTCCACGATCACGCTCGTCGTCTCCGACGACACCTCGGAGTCGATACCGCCCATGACGCCGGCGAGGGCCAAAGGTCGGGCTGGATCGGCTATCAGCAGGTCTTCCTTCGCCAGGGTGCGCTCGATGCCGTCCAGCGTCGTGAACGCCTCGTTCTCCTCAGCTCGTCGTACGAGGATGTGGCGCTCGTTGACCTTGCTCGCGTCGAATCCGTGCAAAGGTTGCGCCGTTTCAAGCATCACGTAGTTCGTGATGTCGACCACGTTCGAGATGGGTCGTATGCCTGCCGCTGTCAATCGGGCCCCCAGCCAGGAAGGCGAGGAGGCGATCGTGACGCCGTCGATGAAGCGCGCACAGTAGCGAGGGCATCCGTCAGGATCCAGGATCTCGACGCGCACATCGCCGGGCAGCGCGTCGTCTTCGGTCACGGACGCTGAGGGCAGGCGCAGATCATTGCCGGTAAGGGCCGCTACCTCTCGGGCGACGCCGACCATCCCCATGCAATCCGGCCGGTTCGGCGTGAGCTCAAGTTCGATGATCGGATCGTCCAGCCCAAGGAGAGCAACGATGTCCTCGCCCAATGCCGCGTCTGGGCCGAGAACGAAGATACCGGAGTGGTCCTTGCTCAGTTCCAGCTCCGACGCGGAACACAGCATCCCGCGGCTGACTTCGCCGCGGATCTTCCGCTCGGCGACCTTCACCCCCGGAAGACGAGCTCCGACTTGAGCCAGAGGGACGCGATCGCCGACCCCGAAGTTGCGCGCCCCACAGACGACACGCTGCTCGCTTCCATCGCCCGTCCGCACATCCACGAGGGTCAACGTGTCGGCGTTCGGATGCTCCGATATCGCGAGCACCTCCGCAACGACCACCCCTTCGATGTCTTGTCCCGGAACGTGCACGGTCTCTACCTTGGTCCCCGACATGCTGAGTCGAGTGACCAACTCCTCAACCTCTATCTCGATGTCCACGAACTCTCGCAGCCAGTTGAGGCTGACCCTCATTCCGCCCCCTGGAAGTAGCTCAGGAACCGAAGGTCGTTCTCGTAGAAATACCGGATGTCGGGTATTCCGTGGGCCAGCGCCGCAACGCGTTCAACGCCCATTCCGAAGGCGAACCCCGTGTATCGCTCCGAGTCGTAACCCACCCATTCGAGGACCGCGGGATCGACCATGCCGCAGCCCAGGACCTCGATCCAGCCCTCCTGTTTGCAGACCCTGCAGCCCGAACCCCGGCAGACGAAGCACTCGACATCGAGCTCCGCTGAGGGTTCGGTGAAGGGAAAGAAGTGCGGCCGCAATCGCACGTCCAGGTCGCGCCCGAACAGCTCGCGCGCGAAGACTTCCAGCGTGCCTTTCAGATCCGCCATCGTGATGCCAACGTCAACGGCGAGCCCCTCGATCTGCGCGAACTGGTTCAGGTGCGTGGGGTCCAGCTCGTCCCTGCGGTAGCAGCGGCCCGGCGCGAGCACATAGATGGGGGGCTCCTGAGCCTCCATCGCCCGGATCTGCACCGGCGAAGTGTGAGGACGAAGAACCACGTCGTCCCGCCCGGCGACGTAGTACGTCTCTCGCGGCGAGCGCGAGGGGTGTTCGAAGGGTTGATTCAACGCGTCGAAGTTGAGTGTCGACAACTCGACCTCCGGCCCTTCGGCCAGCTGGTAGCCCAATCCGATGAAGATGTCGACGATCTCCCAGATCGTCTTGGTCAACGGATGTAGCGCGCCCACCGGGGGAACGTCACCAGGCAGGGTCACGTCAACGCGTTCTCGCTCCCACCGCTTCGTCCGCTCAGCTTGACCGAAGGCGCGGGCCTTCTTGGCGAACGCCTGCTCGATCTCGGTCTGTACCTCGTTGGCGAACATGCCGAGTTCCTTGACGTGTTCCCGGGGCACGGAACCCAGACCAGCCCGGGCCTTGGACAATGGCGCCTTCCGACCCAGGATCTTTATCCGCGCGGCCTCGAGGGAGGGGCCGTCCGTGGCCTCTTTGACCGCCGCAAGCCCTTGGTCCCGCGCCTCCTCGAAGGCTCTCTTGATGTCCGACACCTCAGGGCTCAACGGGAGCCTCTCCCGCTGGAAGGGTCACGCTGAAGGTCGAACCGGATCTCTCCTCACTGGCCACTCGGAGGGTGCCTCCATGAGCCTCGACGAGGCGCCGGGATAGATACAGGCCCAGCCCACTACCGGATGGTGTCGCCTTCTGCGCGGATGACACGGGCCCCTGAAAGATGTGCGGAAGGACTTCCGGGGCGATACCCACGCCGCGATCCCTCACCTGCAAGAGGGTCGAGCCCTCCGCCGTGCGCTCGGCCGTGATCTCGATCGGGCCGTCATCCGAGAACTTGATCGCGTTCTCGATCAGGTTCGAGATCACATGCGTAAGTCGCTCTGGGTCCGCCCATGCCGTGATGTCTTCATCTATGCCCACCGTCACTCGCGCCGCGCCGGCCAGCTCCGATTGGCTTTGGACGGACTTGTCCACCAGCACCCGCAGCTCCACCCTCTGCAGATTGAGCTCGAGTCGGTTCGCCTCCAGTCGAGCGAGGTCTAGAACCTCCGAAACGATGCGCGCCATACGCTCGGCGTCGGAGTGGATCGTTTCGACGAACTGGCGGCGTTGCTCGTCGGTGAAGCGATCCCACCGGCTCACAAGCGTCGAGGAGAAGCCCTTCACCGATGTGAGCGGCGAGCGGAGCTCGTGCGCGATCTTCGAGATCATCTCTGCGAAACGAACGTCATCCATGTGGCTGCCGAGGATAAACCGCCCCGCTCCCTTCTCCTCTGCTCCCCCGTCGCTGCCGCACGACCTCAAACAAGAGGATCGAGCCGGCGATGCCGACGTTGAGGCTTTCCGCGGGTCCCGGCATCGGGATCCCGACGATGTCATCGAGCAGCGAGCGTTGTTCCTCGGGAAGCCCCCACGACTCATTCCCGAGAACCAGCGCCACGCGGCCCGTGAGATCCAGAGCCTCAGCCGGCTGGGCCGCGTCCGAAGCGGCACCCAACACCCGGATGCTCGCCGCCTTGAGCGCCGTTACGACCGTCTCCAGCGTCTCGCCTCGCACGATCGGGAGCCTGAACAATGCTCCGGCCGCCGCGCGGACCGTCTTGGGATGGAACGGATCTACAGAGCCGTGAGAGAACACGACCGTTGACGCTCCCGCCGCCGCCGCCGAACGGACCAACGATCCGGCATTGCCGGGATCGCGCACCTGCGCCAGGACGACCACCAGATCCGAGCCGGCCACGACCTCCGTTAATACAGCCGGCGTCTCTCGGATCACCGCCACGGCTCCCTGGGGGGTCGCCGTGTCCGAGATGGCGGCCATAACGGGCCCACTCACGCGCGTGACCGGCAGGCCGGCCCTCGTGACAAGGTCAAGGAGGTCGCCCGCGACCTTGCCCTCGTCCAGAAAGATCTCCTGCACGGCGGCCCCTGCGCCGATCGCCTCGCCGATCACCTGCGGACCCTCAGCCAAAAAGGCTCCGACCTCATCGCGGTGAGCGCGCCTCAGTAGCTTTCGGGCGGCCTGCACACGCGGGTTGCGCAGGCTCGTTACGACCTCGTTCAGGACGCCTTGTCGAGTGACTGCTTGGCCACCGTCGCTAGTTCCGCGAAGGCATCCGGCTCGTTCACCGCGAGCTCGGCCAGCACCTTACGGTCAAGCTCGACCTCAGCGAGTCGGAGACCCGACATGAACCGGCTGTAGGACAACCCGTTGATCCGGGCCCCCGCGTTGATCCGCATGATCCACAGGCGCCTGAAGTCGCCCTTGCGCGCCCTCCGATCGCGGAACGCGTAAGCGCCCGAATGCATGACCTGTTCGCGCGCGGCGCGGTAGTGCTTCCCCCGCGACGAATAATACCCTTTGGCCTTCTTCAGAACCTTGCGCCGCTTCTTCCTCCCGGCGACGCTCCGTTTGACCCGTGGCATGTCTTCTCCTCCTAGTTGAGCTCGCTGAGCGGCTCAAGCCTTGAGCATCTTGCGGATGCGCTTTGCATCGGCGGGGGCCACCTCATCCATCGACGTTACGCGCCTCTTGCGCGTCGAAGACTTCTTCTCGAGGATGTGGTTCCCAAAGGCCCTACGCCTGCGTATCTTTCCGTTTCTCGTTATCGAGAAGCGCTTGGCTGCGCCCCGATGCGTTTTCGTTTTGGGCACGGGCTCAACCTCCTTCTGCCCTCGTCACCTTGATGGGGCGAGCCGTCGTGTCGTCGACTTCGTCCTCATCCTGCGTTGTTGGTTCGGTCTCTTCTTGGCGCGGTTCCTGAGCTCGTCTCTGACGAGGTGGGGCGACCACACCCGGCGTTCTTTGCATGATGGCTTCCTTCAGCGGCGCCAGCACCATCGTCATGTTTCGTCCATCGAGCTTCGGAGGAACGTCGACCTTTGCGATCTCGATCACGTCTTGCGCCAGCTGATCCAGTAGTTTCTGGCCCAGCTCCGGGTGCACCGTCTCGCGTCCCCGGAACATGATCGTCACCTTCACTTTCGACCCCTGGTGGAGAAATCGAACGACGTGGCCCTTCTTGGTCTCGTAGTCGTGGCGGTCTATCTTCGGGCGCATCTTCATTTCCTTGACCACGACGTTGGACTGCTTCTTGCGGGCCTCCCGTTGCCTCACGGCCTGTTCGTACTTGTACTTGCCATAGTCCATGATCCGAACGACGGGAGGGTCGGCTTGGGGCGCGACCTCAACGAGGTCGAGGTCCTGCTGGACCGCCATCTCGAGGGCCTCCTTCGTGGGTAAGATGCCCACCTGGTCGCCGTCGGCCCCGACGACACGAACCCGGGGGATCCGGATCCGGTCGTTTACACGTGGTTCATTCTCAGCGATACGTTTCTCCTTCCCGCAAGGGCTCGTACACGCGAAAAAGCCGATGACGCCACGGCTCGGACGTCATCGGCCATGCGGTTTACCGCACGTCCGTCCGAACCCCTTCGATTCACCGTGCTCGGATCGCACGGGGCCTCGGGAGGTGAGGGGCCCTACATCCACCCCTTCTTGGCGACAGATTCGCAAAAACGAGTATAACGGCGTGACGATGGCGGATGAGGAGCGGAACGAAGAGGAAGAGCAGGCCAGGCCCAGGCCCCGGGTGGTGGACAAGCGCATCTCGAGCAGAAGCGCCGCCACGGCCCCGACGAACGACCCCGTCGACCGGGAACCGGCCCCGCCCTCGCCCCCGGAGCCAGACTCTGCTCCCCCCGCCGCAGGATCCGTCCCCTCCACTGCTGCCGAGGCAGCGACCGGGCCGGAAGAGCCCATCTGGACCCCCGAGCAGGAGGCCGAAGCCGAACGGATGGTCGAGCAGATCTCGCAGGTCTCGAGCCGGGACTGGGTGGCGGACGCCGCCATCCGGTTGGCCAACGTAGCCGGCGTGAAGCTTGACGGCGGAGACCGCGTCGAAGCTCAGCTCGCCATAGATGCACTGGCCGGTTTGGTGAACGCGGTCGGTGACGATCTCGGAGAGGCGCAGGCGCCGCTGCGACAGATGCTGGCTCAGCTGCAGATGGCGTTCGCGCAGGGCGTGGTGCCGCCCCCGTAAGAGTTCGGCGCTGCGACTAGTCCAGCGGCCGGACGTTCGTCGCTTGTTTGCCTTTGGGACCGTCGGTCACCTCGAACTCGACTGCCTGTCCCTCGTTCAGCGACTTATAGCCGTCGCCTTCGATCGCCGAGAAATGCACGAAGACATCTTCGCCGTCGGTCTCGGAGATGAACCCGTAGCCCTTCTCGTTGCTGAACCACTTCACGGTGCCCTGTGCCACGACTCGTCCTTTCCCCTGCGCTTCGTGTGACGCGGTTAGCGCGCACGAAGCTCGTAACGAACGGGCGAACGCTAGCACAGCAGCCCTCGGGGATGCCGGTCTGCTCGCCGCTCGAGTACTACCTCCGTAGTAGCTAGAGCTCCGTTTGGGGTTTCGGCAATGACGTCATGAGGTTCGCCATCTCGATGGCCGCGAGCGCAGCGTCGAAGCCCTTGTTGCCGACTTTGCCCCCAGCGCGCTCGGCTGCCTGTGCCACGTCGTCGGTCGTCAAAACCCCAAACGTGATGGGGACCCCCGTCCGCATCGATGCCTCGCCGATGCCGGTGGCCGCATGCCCCGCCACGAAGTCGAAATGCGGGGTCTCGCCGCGGATGACGGCCCCGACGCACACCACCGCGTCGACGTCGCCGGAGGCGGCTATGCGCGAGGCCACCATGGGCAGCTCGAACGCCCCGGGTACCCAGGCGACGAAGAGGTCCTCCTCGGCGACACCGTGACGACCCAGGCAATCGAGCGCCCCTTGCACGAGCCTGTTACCGATCGTCTCGTTGAACCGGCTGGCCACGATCGCGACGCGGAGTCGGCTGCCGTCGAACCCTCCTTCATAGGTGCGCGTCATCGCGATCCTCCTCGACGTCGGGGGCTTCGAATGCATCCAGCAGGTGACCAAGCTTGTCTCTCTTCGCACGCAGATAGTCGATGTTTTCCGCAGTAGCCTTGCTCTGGAGCGGCACCCGCTCGGCGATCGTCAAACCGTGCCCCTCCAACCCCGCGCGCTTCGTTGGATTGTTTGTCAGGAGGCGCATCGTGCTCACGCCAAGGTCTACGAGGATCTGGGCCCCGACGCCGTAGTCACGCGCGTCGGGAGCGAAACCCAGTTCCAGGTTGGCCTCAACCGTGTCCAGACCGCCATCCTGGAGCGCATAGGCCTCCAGCTTGTGGCGCAACCCGATCCCCCGGCCTTCGTGACCGCGCACGTAGACGATGACGCCCTCGTCCGCTTGGCCTATCAGGTTGATCGCCTGCTGCAACTGGACGCCGCAGTCGCAACGGATGCTCCCCATGACGTCGCCCGTGAAGCATTCGGAGTGAACGCGAACCAGGACGTTCTCGACGCCGCGCGGCTCTCCCTTGACGAGCGCCACGTGTTCGCGACCGTCGTCGGACTCGTACGCGATAGCGCGAAAGGATCCGATTGCGGTGGGGATGCGAGCTTCGGTCGTTCTTTGCACGAGCTTCTCGTTACGCCGGCGATGCGCGATGAGGTCTGCGATCGAGATGATCTTCAGCTCGTGTTCCTTAGCGAAAACCTCGAGTTCTGCCAGGCGTGACATGGTTCCGTCTTCGTTGACCAGCTCACACAGCACTCCAGCGGGATACAAACCGGCGAGCCGGGCCAGGTCCACGGATGCCTCCGTATGACCGGCCCGACGAAGGACCCCCCCGGGCGTGTAGCGCAACGGGAAGATGTGGCCCGGTCGTGCGAGATCCGAAGGACCGCTGCGGGGGTCGATCAGGGTCTTCACGGTCTCGGCTCGATCCGCGGCCGAGATCCCGGTAGTGGTGTTGCGGCGGGCATCCACGCTGATCGTGAAGGCGGTCCCCATAGGTTCCGAATTGTCCGGCGCCATCAGATGGAGGTTCAGATCCTGCAACCTCTCGCCTTCCATCGGCACGCAGATGATCCCGGAACAATGTCGGACCATGAAGGCGATCTGCTCCATCGTGGCCTTCTCGGCCGCAAGGATCAGGTCGCCCTCGTTCTCACGATCCTCGTCGTCCACCACGATCACCATCCGCCCAGCGCGGATCTCTTCCCGGGCTTCCTCTACCGTGTTAAGGGCCATCGCTCACCTTCCATCAGACGCTCGACATACTTGGCCAGCACATCCACCTCTACGTTGAAGCGATCTCCGATCACGACCCGCTCGAGCGTCGTGACGTCAAGGGTGTGGGGTATGAGTGCAACCTGGAAGCTGGTCCGGCCCACCTCGACCACGGTTAGAGAGACCCCGTCGAGAGTCACCGATCCTTTGGGAACGAGGTATTTCAGAACCTCGTCGGGGGCCGACATCCACACTCGCAATGCCCCGTCGTCCTCGACCCGGATCACGTGGGCGATCCCATCTATGTGTCCTTGGACGAGGTGACCACCGAGCCTGTCGACCAGCCGGACGGGAAGCTCGAGGTTCACCCTCCCCCCCCGCTCGAGTGAGCCCAGCGTCGTCCTGTCGAGCGTCTCGGACATCGCTTGCGCCGAGAAGCGGTGACGCTGCGTGGCGGTCGCCGTGAGGCAAACGCCGGCGACCGCGATCGAGTCGCCGCTCTTCATCTGCCTGGCGAGCCCCTTTGCCTCGATCTCGAGATCGAGGAGTCCTCGTCGCGTCCTGGCCTTCCGGATCGTTCCGACCGTCTCCACGATGCCTGTGAACATCTACGCGCCGCCTCTCTCGTAGACGGTGAGAACGTCCTCTCCCAACCGCGTCACGTCCACGAGCTTCATCCGTCGGGCCTGCGCGATCGTGGACACGCTCAGGTCTCCGATATCGATGCCGGGCCACCCGATCAGAGCCGGTCCGGTATAGATCTCGAGCCGGTCCGATAGGTCCTCCCTGAGCAGGGAGGTCGCCAGGGTCGCCCCTCCCTCACACAGGATCTCCAACCATCCCCTCCGGCTGAGATCGGCCATCAGAGCTCGGAGGTCGACCCCGGACGTGCCGGCGGGGAGGACCACGACCTCCGCTCCGCGCTCTTTCCAGGCCGTGTGTCGGTCGTGGGGAGCATCCGAGGTGCTCGCCACGATGACGTCGCCTGCGTGGAAGATCGCTGCATCGGGGGGCACCCGGCCGGACGCATCCACAACAACGCGGGCCGGCTGATGTTCGACGACCTCCGCTCGAGCGGTGAGTCGAGGGTCGTCGGCGAGAACCGTTCCGGCACCAACCAGGATCGCATCGACCTCGGCGCGCCGTTCATGAGCTCTTCGGCGAGCCGGCCCGCCGGTGATCCACCTCGAGCTTCCATCGCCCGCCGCGATCCGGCCATCGATCGAGAACGCTAGCTTGAGCGTGAGGAGAGGTCGCCCCGTCTGACGCTGATGAACGAAGGCGGCGTTGACCTTCTTTGCGGCGAGCTCTAGAACACCGGTGGTGACGTCCACTCCCTGGTCGCGAAGGTAGCGGATCCCCGCTCCTCGCATCCGATCATCCGGGTCTTCCATAGCTGCCACGACGCGCTCGATCCCCGACGTCACGATCCGCTCCGCGCACGGGGGTGTGCGTCCGTGATGTACGCACGGCTCGAGGGTTACGTAGAGAGTGCCGCCGCGTCCGTCGATCCCCTCGAGCGCCATGGCTTCGGCGTGAGGATGTCCCGCTCCCTTGTGCCACCCCTCCCCCACGATCCGGCCGTCACGGACGACTATCGCTCCCACCTTCGGGTTGGGGGCGGTAAAGGGAACGCGCCGGGCGAACTCGATGGCTTGCTGCATGTAACGCTCGTCGCTCTCGGTCAACACCCGCAGCCTCCGGCACGCAATCGACCGATCCGGGGCACGGTGGGGATAAGACGAGTCGACACGGCCCGCGCTCGGTGCGCGTCGCGTCGTTCGCCTCTTCTCCCATCCGGACTTTCCGAGCCGGCACTGCCGGACATCGGATTACCGTCGGCCTCGGGATTCCACCGAGTCAGCCCCTCGAACTTCGAGGGGGTCGCGGGCTTTCACCGCCGGTCGGGATTCTCACCCTGCCCCGAAGAGGTCTTTCTTCAGTTCGTTCGAGTATAGAGCCCCGACCAGCCGAGATGACGATTGGGCGGGGATGGATCAGGCGAGGCCCGGGCCGGGGAGCGGCGCCCAGAAGACCGATCGGCCGCGTCCCATGGACCTGCGCGTGCCGAGACCCCAGAACAGAGCTCGCCCGCCGTTCCTTCCCCGGGGACCGCGTCCGCCCGAGCGCCCCACGATGTCCTTCACCGCCCGAACGATCTCTGAGGGCGTCGTGCCCTTCTCGAGATACCGCTCGGCACCTAGCGACAACGCCTGATTGGCCATCGCCGACGCATCGAAGCCGGATAGCACGATGATGCTCGTTTCGGGGGAGACCCTCTTTATCTCTGGAAGCGCCTCGAGCCCGTCCATCACCGGCATCGCCAGATCGAGCACCACGACGTCAGGTCGGAACCGTCCCGCTAGCTCGATCGCTTGCAGCCCGTTCTCGGCCGTTGCGACCACCTCGACGGCTGGATCGAACCCGAACTCCAGGCTGAGCAGGAGCAGGATGTCTTTCGTGTCGTCGCACAGAAGCACGCTGATGGGATCCATCCGTGACTTCGTCGCCCCCTGCCTTCGTGGCTCCGCCGGCCGGATCGACCTACCCCGACCGCCTGACGTTCGTCGCCGTGCTCCATACCCGCCGGCGCCGGCCGGTGGCCTCCAAGCATCGGGCCGAAAGCCCCTCCACGGGAATAGGGCATTGAGACCATTTTTACGATTACGGTCATAGCCCGAAATGACTAGGGTGCCACGGCCCTAAGCCCTCGCTCCGCAGGTCAGACCGGTTGCGCCTCCGACGAGCGCCGGTCCACGGCGTAACTCGAACGAGCTTCGCTCTTGGCATAGCGCTTCATCTCCGAGGCGATCTCGGCGACCTCCCAATGGCTGCGGAGGGGGCGCACGAGGTTGCTGGCGATGCCGATCGAGACCGTCGACAGCGGAAAACGGTGGACCTCATCACGACGATCGGTGACATCGATATAGCCGCGTTCTACGTCATGGGGGTCGTAAAGCATCGGCGAGCGGTCCTCCCAGCACGCGATGACCGCACGGGCGACCGCCTCCGCGGTCTCAGCCGACGAGATCACGATGAAGTCGTCGCCCCCCACGTGGCCGACGAAGCCGCTCGCCCCCACGAGCCGTTGCACCGTCGAAATTACGCATCCGGCCAGGGCCTTGATGCACTCGTCTCCTCGCAGGAACCCGTAGTGATCGTTGAACGACTTGAAGTTATCGAGGTCGATATATAGAGCGGCGAAGGATGCCCCCATCGCTACCCTCCGAGAGACTTCCTCTTGCACCTGCACGTTGCCGGGAAGCTGCGTAAGCGGGTTGACGGCGCGCATCTGTCGCGTCCTTCTCAACGAGGACTTGACTCGCGCCACCAGCTCGATCGGGTCGAATGGCTTGATGATGTAATCGTCGGCGCCCGCCGTCAGCTCGACCACCACGTCGGCCGAGTTCACATGGCCCGTCAACATGATGACCCCGATGTGCTTGGTGCGCGGGTCCGAGCGCAGCAGCTCGCACACCTGGAGGCCGTCGAGTGTGGGCATCTCGACATCGAGCAGGATGAGATCCGGCACCAGAGCGCGCGCCTGGGTCACGGCCTCAGCTCCGTCCCCCACCGGGATCACTGAGAACCCCTGCAGCTGCAGGTTTGCTTCGATGAATCTGACCGTATCCGGATCGTCGTCTGCGACCAGGACCACTTCGCGAGCGACCGTCACCCCGGCCCCCCCTGCTCGAGGTCATCCATCTTTGCGCGCATCCGTTTGGCCGCGGCCGGCGCATCCACGCCATCGAAGATCGCGCTGCCCGCAACGACGATCTGAGCCCCGGCGGCCACCACCTGGTCGACATTGCCGAGTTTGACGCCGCCGTCGACCTCTACATCCACATCTCGCTGCGTGGCGCCTACGAGAGCCGCCGCCTCGCGGATCTTCGGGATCACCTCGCCGAGGAACGCCTGTCCACCGAAACCCGGGCGCACGGTCATCATGAGAACGACATCGAGCTCCTCGAGGTGCTTTTCGACGTGTTCGAGATCGCTATCGGGATGCACCGCGATGCCGGCGCCCGCGCCAGACTGGCGGATAACCGCGATCGTCTCGGCAGGATCGGGAACCACCTCTGGGTGGAACGAGATCCGGTCCGCCCCCGCGTCTCGGAAAGCGGGCGCATATCGTCCCGGATCTTCGATCATCAGGTGGACGTGTAGCGGAAGATCGCAGCTCCGGCGCACCGCCTCGACCGTCGAGACGCCAAAGGTCAGGTTGGGAACGAAGTGACCGTCCATCACATCGAGGTGGAACCAATCTACGAACGGGGTCACAGCGGCGATCTCGTCACCTAGGCGCCCGAAGTCGGCGGTCAGTATCGAGGGGGACAGAAGAAGCGCCACGGGCCAATGTTTACCTAAAAAGTGCGTCCGGTGTCGGATGTAGCCCGCGGGCGAGGTCCTGGCCGTTCATCCGCCGTTTGCCCGCCAGCTGACCCTCCAGCAGACGAAGGGGGGCCGAGCCGGTTCCGATCAGCAGGTCCTCGTCCGTCGCGATAGCCCCGGGGGGCAGTCCCTCATCCGAGACCGCGATCTCGACCCGGAAGATCTTCAACCTCTTGCCGTCGAACGTCGTCCATGCGCCGGGCACCGGATCGAGGCCTCGCGCATGGCGATCGATCCGTCCAGCGTCCCAATCCCAGTCGATCCGCGCCTGGTTCGTATCGATCTTCGACGCGTAGGTGGCTAGCGCTCCGTCCTGGGGACGAGCGACCAGCCGCCCCTCGCCGTAGGCCACTAGGGCGGGAGTCAATAGCTCCGCTCCCACCAGGGCCAGCCGGTGTCCCAGCTCCCCGGCCGATTCCCACGGGGCTATGGGGACCCGTTCCGTCATCAGGACCGGCCCCTCGTCCATCCCCTCGGTCAGCACCATGAGCGATACACCCGTCTCGCTTCGCCCGTCCATGATCGCCCGCTGCACCGGAGCCGCCCCCCGGTACTCGGGGAGCAGAGAGAAGTGCAGGTTCACGAAACCGCATCGAGGCACCTCGAGCAGCGGCCCCGGCAAGAGGGATCCGTAAGCCACTACGACCGCGACGTCCGGCGCGAGCTCGGCCAGACGACCGTGCAGCTCCGGCGATCTCGCCCGTTCGGGTTGGATGACCTCCAGCCCGAGGGCTTCCGCTGCCACCTTGACCGAACTCGGTCGAAGTTGCATCCCGCGCCCCGATGGGCGGTCGGGATTCGAGACGACCGCGACGACCTCCGCATCCGAGCGCTCCAGAGACTCCAGGCTCGGCACCGCCCACGCCGGAGTGCCGAAGAAAACGATCCTCATGCCGGCTACAGACGCTCCTCGAGGGGAGTCGTGGCCGAGGGCCCCGGAAGGCCGAGCACCTGGCGAGTGAGCTCTCGCATGGCCTCGCGCTTCATCTCCTCGTCCAGACGGTCCACGAACAGCACGCCATCGAGGTGGTCGATCTCGTGTTGGAACACGCGAGCGAGAAGATCCGAAGCCTCGATCGACACGGAGCGACCCTTCTCGTCGATGCCTTCGAGGCGCACGGAGCGCGATCGCTCCACCTCGTAGGCCAATCCCGGAAGGGAGAGGCACCCTTCCTCCTCGATGAGTTTTTCGCTGGATCGCTCCACGATACGCGGGTTGAATAGTGCTCCGACGTCGTCCTCGACCTCGTAGACGAAGACGCGCTCCAGCACCCCGATCTGCGGGCCCGCCAGGCCGACCCCGGGCGCCTCGCGCATGGTGTCGATCATGTCCTTGACCAGTTGACGGTGGGCCTTCGTCACCTTGTCCACCTCGTGGGCGCGTTGTCTGAGTGTGGGATCGCCGAAGGTCCTGATGGCTAGTACCGCCACGTCACCAACACTCCTGTTCGTTTCGAGGGTCCGCCATCACCGAGGGTCAACATCCACGCGGAGACGCCCCCCAGCCGGCACGGTGGCGAGGATACCCCGCAGGTCGGCCCCCACCGGCGTCGCGTCGATGCACTTCATCAGTACCTCTAGGCGAGCGTCGTCTCGATGAGTCCCAACCTCTATCGGTCCCAACACGCGCGCCCCGTGCGAGCCGCCCACCGCGGCCGCGCGCTCGATGAGATTTGGAGCGGTGGCCCCGGTCGCGCTGACCTTGATCAGCTCACGGAACGGTGGGTAACCGAGCTCTTCGCGGTGTGGCAGCTCGCGGCTCAAGAAGAAGCCATAATCCGCGCGCACTACCGACTGAACCGCGTGATGGGTGGGCTCGGCCGTCTGAATCACCAGGCGTCCCCCGTCGCGAGAGGGGCCGGCCCACTCCGCCATGGCCGCGAGTGCCTGGTAACCCGATTCAGCGGCGCGCCAGTCCGGGCGACGTAGCAGGGCGTCGGCGTCGAGTACTCCGACGAGGGATACGGGCGGGCGTATCGCCGGTTTGGTTCCGATCCAGGTTGTCACGTAGATGTCGCTCGGTTTTCGATCGCGTACGACCTCGTCGATCACGTCGGGATCAGCACGAGTCACCGATGCCCGCGGCCAGGCTCGCTTCACCTGTTCCGCCAGTCGTTCGCTACCGGCTCCTACAAGCTTGAAGTCCTCGGCGCCACATGACGGGCAGGACCGTGGTGACGGGCCCTCGAACCCGCATCTCCCACACCGGACCCGTTCGGATCCGCCAGACGAAGAGCGGTGGAGAACGAGTCCCGCCTCGCACCGCGGACAGCGCACGGATCTCCGGCAGCTGGCGCACCACATCGCGCGAGCGAACCCGCGGCGGGGGGCCAGCAACGCCACCCGTTGTCCGGCGCGTAGCGCATCGCGAACTCGTGCGTGGAGCTCATGCGACAAGGCTCGGCCCTCGGGTCGCTCCACCAGCTCGACTATCGGACGAGCGGCTCGCAGCGCATCGCGATCGGGAACGACCAATCCAACGGTGCCCATTCCTCGAGCGGCCGCGGTCTCGACCGCGGGCGTGCTGCTCATCAATACGCATGCGGCCTGTTGGCGCCGTGCTCGCTCCAAAGCGACGCGACGCGCGTCGAAGCGCGGGGAACGATCCTCTTTGTAACTGGCGTGATGTTCCTCATCAACGACTATCAAAGACAGCTGGGCGGAAGGAGCCAGGACGGCTCCACGACCACCGACTCCGAAGTCGGCCCCGGCCGCCAGCGACATCCACCCACGGGCTCGGTCCTGATCCGACTCAGCGCTGTCGATGCGGACCATCTGGGGCCACAAGCGGCCCAGCCCATCCAGCACCTGAGAGCCGTATCGCACCTCGGGGACCGTGACCAGTGCCGCACCCGGACGCCGCGACGCTGCGACGAGCTCACCGATCAACCGAGTCCGGTCCTCGCCCGGCGCGTATTGCACGCACCAGGCGCCGGGCCGTCCCGAACGAAGCGTCTCGATCAGCTGCCGGCCTCCGCGATACGACAGCGTCCGCTGCGGCTCCGGACCCCCAACGATCGGGTCGGGCTCCTCGATCTGGATCCTCACGCGCGGGGGGACCGCGCGCCCGAAGACATGGCTGGCCTGGGATGCGTACCGGTCGGCGATCCAGAAGAACAGTGGGATGAGCGACTCGGGTATCACTGGGTGGTCGATCACGGGCGCGATCACCGCTTCCAACCCGTCGATGGAACCCAACTCGGACTGGCCCTGGATTCGGATGACGATCGCGCGCACGCGACGATTGCCGAAAGGTACGCGCACCAACGAGCCGACATCAACCTTGTCCGACAGTTCAGCCGGCACCGAGTAGTCGAAAACGCGATCGACGCGCCACGCCGGGATCAGCGGCAGGACGGACGCTACGACGGGCGAGTCAGGAGCTCGAGCAGAGTCGTCGGAGGTCATCCGCCCGATCGGTGCGCTCCCAGGTGAACTCTTTATCCGAACGACCGAAGTGGCCGTAGGCAGCGGTGTTCTGATAGATCGGTCGCCGCAGGTCGAGATCCCTGATGATCGCTGCGGGCCTCAGGTCGAAGGTCTCGAGGATGGCGGATGCTATGGCAGCGGGATCTTCCTTCTCGGTGCCGAAGGTTTCGCTGAACACGGACACCGGATGAGCGACGCCGATCGCATAGGCGATCTGTACCTCGAACCGATCCGCAAGACCCGCCGCGACCACGTTCTTCGCGATGTAGCGGGCCATATAGGCGGCAGACCGATCCACCTTAGTGGGGTCTTTGCCCGAGAACGCTCCCCCACCGTGTCGCGCCATCCCACCGTAGGTGTCGATGATTATCTTGCGCCCGGTGAGACCCGTGTCGGCGCGGGGCCCGCCGATCTCGAAGACGCCGGTGGGATTCACCAGGACCTTTAGGCCATCACTATCGATGTTTCCAGGGATCAACGGCTCGATGACGTGCTGCATGAGATCCGGCTTGAGGAGCGTCTCGACGTCCACATTGGGTTGGTGTTGCGAGGAGCAGACGACGGTGTCGAGCCGAGCGGGGCGCCCGTTCCGGTACTCGATCGTGACCTGGACCTTCCCGTCGGGGCGCAGGTACGGCAAGACTCCGGCCTTGCGAACCTCGGATAGCCGCTGAGCGAAACGATGCGCCAGCCAGATCGGCATCGGCATGAGGTCTTCGTTGTCCCGGCACGCGTAGCCGAACATCATTCCCTGGTCTCCGGCACCTTGACTATCGAGCTCGCCCTCATCCTCGCCCATCCGAGATTCGTAGGCCTCATCCACGCCGCTTGCGATGTCCGCGGACTGCTCCTGGATAGAAACGCTTACGCCGCACGTCGCACCGTCGAAGCCGATCTTCGAGCTCGTGTAGCCGACGTCGGTGACGGTACGGCGCACCACTGCAGGGATGTCCACGTACGTCGAAGTAGTGATCTCGCCGGCAACGACAACGAGCCCGGTAGTGATGAGCGTCTCGCACGCAACCCGGCCGAACGGATCATCAGCCAGGATCTCATCCAGCACAGCATCCGAGATCTGATCCGCCAGCTTGTCCGGATGCCCTTCTGTAACGGACTCGGACGTGAACAGCTGCGACACCTGATCCAGATTCATGCGGGCATCTTAATGGCGAGGGGGTGGATCGAACGTGATGTCGGGGTCCTACTCAGGATCGGGCACCGGCTGCGGGGGCTCCGGCCCGATGTAATGGGCGCTCGGTCGTATCAACCTGTTATCGGCGGCCTGCTCCATGATCTGCGCGGTCCAACCGATCACTCGACTGCACCCGAAGGTCGGCGTGAACAGAGGCGGAGGCATCCCCACCATGTCCATGACGATTCCCGCATAGAACTCGACGTTGGGGTACAAACTCCGGCCCGGCTTCAGTTCCTGGAGGATCTCGACCGCGCGCTTCTCGACGTGCTTCGCGAACTTCACGCGTTCTCCATCCTTATCGAGACGCTCTGCAACACCGCGAAGCAGCGTCCCGCGCGGGTCGTCCGTCTTGTAGACGCGATGACCGAAGCCCATCAACCTCTTGCCGCTCCCGACGGCGTCTCGCAGCCATTCGTCCGTCTTCTCGATGCTTCCGATGTCCCGCAACATGTCGAGAGCCCTGCTGGGCGCACCACCGTGCAACGGCCCCGAAAGGGCGCCGAGTGCCCCGAGCACGGCCGATCCCAGATCGGCTCCGGTTGACGTGATGACCCGGGCCGTGAAAGTCGAGGCGTTGAACCCGTGGTCGATCGTTGCGATGAGGTACTGCTCGACCGCGCGTGCGTTCTCGGGATCGGGTTCCTCGCCCGTCAGCATATAGAGGTAGTTCGCCGCGTAAGGAAAGTTCGGGTCGGGATCGACCGGCTCCTTGCCCTCGCTGAGCCGGTACAACGCCATCACGAGGGACGGGAACACGGCACACGACAGCATCGCCTGTTTACGGAGCTCCTCGTGGTCGACATCGAGCGAGGGTTTGAAGTCCTTAGACGAGACCACCAACGAGAAGGCCGAGCGGGCCGCATCCAGGGGCGAGAAGCGGTCCCCCAGGCTCGCCAGCGAGGGCAGCACTTTCATGACGTCATCCGGGATCACGCGGAGTGGCGTGATCTCCTCGATGAACTTCTCCCGTTCGCTCTTGGTGGGAAGCTCACCCTGAAAGAGAAGGTGCCAGACGTCTTCGAGCATTCGCTTCTCTGCCAGCTCCACCGCGCTGTACTGGCGGTAATGAAAGAAGCCTTCTTTCCCGCGAACGTCTCCGATCTTTGTTTCGGCTACGACGACGCCTTCGAGGCCCGGCGGCACCTCGGTCACCGGATCCACCGGAACGATCCGCGCTACGCGCATCATGTCGCGCAACGAGACGATTCCCTGCAGCGCGCCATCGCCATCCACCACAGGGATGTGGCGGTAATTGTGCTCGGACAAGCTCTTGAAGGCCGCTGCTACCTCTTCACTTGGCTTGACGGTATCCGGGTCGGCCGTCATCCACTCCGCTACCTTGGCCCCCTCGGCTTCCCCACCGGAGGCAGAGAATTTGACCAGATCCCGTTCGGTCAGGATCCCCACCGGGCGGTCACCGTCCACGACGACGACCGAGCCCACGCCGGCGGCCTTCATCGACTCGGCTGCCTGGGCGACGGTGTCGGAAGGTGACGCCGTGACCACGGGACTGCTCATGAGGTCTTTGACCGTGCGGCCCTGAGGTTCAGCCATTCGCCCTCCCCTTGAGAAGATCGACCACTTCATCCAGCAATGCCTGGGCAAGCCCGCGTTTCGTAACGAGGCCGGCATCCACCGTGCCCCCGGGCCCTGCGATCACCGCCCGGTTCGTCCGTACGCCGAACCCGGAGTCGGGGCTGGCAACGTCGTTCGCGACGATCACGTCCGCGTGTTTCGAGCGACGTTTCTGCTCCGCGACCTCCGCGAGCTTCGCCGGATCCGGCTCGGTCTCCGCCGCGAATCCCACCAGTATGCAACCACTCTTGCGAACCTGTGCCGCTCGCCCCAGCTCGGCGAGGATGTCGGTGGTCGCTACCAGAGTCATCTCCGGGGGCCCCTCCGCCTTCTTCAACTTAGTCCCGGCCGCGTCGGTCGGCTTGAAGTCCGCGACCGCCGCGGCCATCACGATCACGTCTGCATCTCCGGCAACGGACAACACCGCATCCCGCATCTCCTCCGCCGTCCGCACCTGGATCACGTCTGCGCCGGAAGGGGGAGCCATGCCGATGGGAGCCGCAACCAGCACGGCCTTGGCACCGCGCTCCAACGCCGCTTGGGCGATCTCGAACCCCATGAGACCCGACGAGCGGTTACCGATGTAGCGCACGGGGTCGATGGGCTCCTGGGTCCCGCCCGCCGTGATCACGACTTTGCGCCCGGCCAAGTCCTGGGCCCGGCCGAGAGCTTCGAGCGCGATACGCACGATCGTCTGAGGATCCTCGAGCCGCCCCGGGCCCTCGTCGCCGGACAACAACGCCCCTGAGGCCGGTCCCACGATCGTGGCCCCGCGCTCGGCCAGGATCCTCACGTTCTCCTGTGTGGCTTCGTGCTCCCACATCTCCGTATGCATCGCCGGAGCGACGATCGCAGGGCATCGAAGCATCAGCCAGGTCGAGCCCACCACGTCGTCCGCGACCCCTCGGGCCATCTTGGCCATGGCGTTAGCGGTTGCAGGAGCGACGATCGCCAGGTCCGCTCCACGCGCTACGTCCACATGGGGGACCCCGGGGCCATCCGTGAACAGCTTCGTTACGACCGGGTGGCCGCTCACCGAGGCAAAGGTCTGAGCACCGACGAACGTGGTGGCGGCCCGGGTCATCACGACCCTGACCTCCGCCCCCAGCTGGACGAGCGTCCGAGCGATCTCGACCGCCTTGTAGGCCGCGATCCCGCCCGTGACGCAGAGAACTATCTTCGACCCCTGCGCGCTCGCAGCTCGCGCGGACGGGTCGGACCAAGACCCCTCCTGGCGGGATTGGGCCGAACCGCCGGATGTCATGGGTAGAACGCTGCTACTTGATGCCGTCGGCGGTTTTCTCGGGGACGATCTTGCCCTCGGAGATCTCTCGAAGAGCGACCGAGAGCGCTTTCGGGGCGCTCGACGCGTTCATCGGGACCTGAGGGGGCGTGTACTCGGAAACGCCCTCGCCGAGCTGGGAGAAGTAGGCGTTGATCTGACGGCCTCGTTTGGCTGCCAGGATGACCAGCGTGTACTTGGAGTCGACGCCCTCTAGGAGCGTCTCAATCTTCGGTTCGATCACGGTTTCTCCTGTCGTTTTGCAGTGCCATCCAGTATACGGATGAGGTCGGCGACGGCTTCCCCTACATCGTCGTTAACGACTATGTAATCGTAGGACCCCTTCCTCTTGACCTCCTCGTAGGCCGCTCGAAGACGCGTGGACAGGGCCTCGGGATCCTCCGTCCCACGGCCTCGTAGGCGTAAAAAGAGCGAATCGAGCGACGGCGGCTCGATGAACACCAGCACGGCTTCGGGCAGAGCCCGCTTCACGGACATGGCTCCCTGGACGTCGACCTCGAGCAGCACGTCCCGGCCGCCCGCGAGGGCGCTCTCCACCGGCTCCCTTGGGGTCCCCTTGTGATCGCCGTAAACCACGGCCGACTCCAAGAAATCGCCACGATCCCTGCGAGCAACGAACTCTGGCTCGCTGATGAACTGGTAGTCGACTGCGTCTCGCTCGCCATGCCGTGCCGGACGAGTCGTTGCGGACACGGACAGAACGAGCTCCGGCCGGCGGGACAGCAGCTCCCGGACGACGGTCCCCTTGCCCGCACCCGATGGGCCCGATATCACGAACAGCCGGCCGCGTCCGGCGCGAGACCCGCCGTTCATGAGGAAAGGCTACCTGCGAGAGAACTCTGAGAGCAGGTTCTCCTTCTGTTTCGAGCCGAGTCCACGCATCCGACGCGACTCCGAGATGTCGAGCCGTTCCATCAACTTTCGAGCTCGCACGCGTCCAACCCCGGGTAGTGACTCGAGCACGTTAGACACCTTCATCTTTCCGACGATCTCATCGTCGGTCCGCTCGATGAGCTCGCGGAGGGTCGTGCGGCCACTCTTCAGCTGTTCCTTGAGCTCCGCCCGCTTGCGCCGCGCCACCGCTGCCTTCTGAAGAGCCGCCCTGCGTTGCTCTTCCGTGAGCGGTGGGGGTAGGGGCATATCGAGCGACCTCCTTGAAAACCGAACGGCTGTTGTGAACAGATCCTTCAACGGGCGCGTATCTCCGGAACCTAGCCACGCGCGGATTGCTCCGGAGTATAGGCAGCCCATTCACCTCCCGCAACGAAGGTCCTCCTCTTACACCTGCTACGGGCCATTTCTTCCCTGCCTCGGGGACCGACGCTCAGGCTTCGAGACGGCGAGAACCCGGATCCGTCAGAGGATCGTTCGACTTGCACAAGGGACATTCCTGCTGGGCCCATGAGGTTGCCTCGAGCTTGATCAACGCTTTGAGGGGAGCCGCGAGCCGCGGGACTATCGGCCCGGGCGTACGATCGATCAAGGCCCCGACGCCAACGGGGTTGGCGCCCGCGCTCTGGACGAGATCGACCACTTCGCGCGCCGAGCCGCCCGTCGTGATCACGTCCTCGACCACCAGCACCCGTTCACGAGGCGCAAGCTCGAAACCTCGCCTGAACGTCAACGCTCCCCCCTCTCGTTCAGCGAAGACGACGCGCACATCGGCAGCCAGGGCGGTCGCGAACCCCAGAACCACAGCACCGAAGGCGGGGCTGGCAACGACATCGAACCGGCCGGCGAAAAGCTGGGCGATCGACTCGCCGAATCGCTGCGTGAGCTTGGGGTGCTCGAAAACGCGAAACTTCTGCACGAAAAGGTCCGAATGGCGTCCGGACGACAGGCGGAAGTGTCCCCGTTGCACCGCGCCGCGCTTCTCTAGAACCTCCATGATCTCGTTTGGATTCATCCGATGTGCGACATGATGGCCGCGGCCGCGGCACCCGGATCGGGGGCTCGAGTGATGGGGCGGCCCACAACGATCAGGTCTGCACCGGCCTCCAGCGCAGCGCGGGGGGTCGCCGCCCGGCGCTGGTCGTCGACCGCCGCCCCGTCCGGCCGGATCCCGGGCACGACGATGAGCGGCCCCGCCGCGTTCGACGGGCCGAAGTTCCGCCGGACCGCCTCGATCTCGAGCGGCGAGCACACGATCCCATCCGCACCCGCCCGCAGCGCCACCTCGGCGAGCCGAAGGACCTGTTTCTCGGCCGGGTCGTTCACGCCGAGGTCCGCCAGCGTCGAGTCGTCGATGCTCGTCAGAACCGTGACCGCCAGAACGGCCAGCCGGCCGTCGGCGCCCTCGACCGCGGCGGCCACCATCTCCTCTCCCCCGGCGGCGTGCACGGTCGTGTAAGAGCAGCCCAGTCTGGCGACCCCTTCGACCGCGCCTCGCACCTGTGCGGGGATATCGTGGAACTTGAGATCGAGGAACACGGGACGCCGGCGTGTGAGCTCTCGCACCACCGTGCCGCCTCCCGCCACGAACGCCGTGAGGCCGACCTTGAACACCCCCGCCTGATCCTCCGTCGCACGCGCGAGGCGAAGCGCCTCATGTGGGTCGCTGGTATCAAGCGCAACGCAAAGAGGGTTATCGGGCATCTAGCCTTCCAGCTTCACGGTGCCGACCAGCTCCGAGAGAGCCGGGACCCCGTGGCGCGCTAAGTACTCGGAGATGCCGGCGATGGCTTCGACGGCGACTTGAGGCGTCACGAAGTTGGCGGTCCCGATGGCCACCGCCGAGGCGCCGGCCAGCATCAACTCCACCGCGTCCTGGCCGGAGCCGACGCCGCCCTGGCCGATGATCGGGACCTGCGGCCACGCTCGGTGGACCTCATGCACAGCGCGCACCGCAACCGGGCGTATCGACGGCCCTGACAGGCCCCCCACAGTCCCGGCCAGCTTCGGCCGTCGCGTCTCGATGTCGATGGCCATGCCGAAAACCGTGTTGATCAGCGACAGCCCATCTGCGCCGGCCTCGAGAGCGGCCCCCGCGATGTCTACGACGGACGTGACGTTGGGTGAGAGCTTGGGAAACACGGGCACATTCTTGAGAGCCCCCTTCACGCCTTCCACCACCGCGGCGGTCGACGCCGTCGAATGGGAGAACATGTTGTTCCGGTCCTCGAGGTTGGGGCACGAGATGTTGATCTCGACCGCGGCGATCCCCCTCCCACCCGTTCGGAGTTTGTCCGCCACCTTTACGAACTCCTCCACGGTGTTACCTGCGATGGAGGCGATCACGGTGGCCTTCTGTTTCTT
This sequence comes from Actinomycetota bacterium, assembly GCA_030913945.1. Classification (GTDB taxonomy): domain Bacteria; phylum Actinomycetota; class CADDZG01; order CADDZG01; family WHSQ01; genus JACCXF01. The sequence goes on along the minus strand of JALZOM010000129.1, from coordinate 7,224 downwards.
CAGCCAGGGAAGGTCTTCCTTGATGAAATGGTCGACGCCCTTGTTCTGGATACCGATCGCGTTCAACATGCCGGACGGTGTTTCGCACATCCTCGGGGTCGGTTTGCCCTTCCACGGCGTCAGCGTCATCGACTTCACGATGATGCCGCCCAGCGTAGACAGGTCGACCAATCGCGACGCCTCGCGTCCCGAGCCGAAGGTCCCCGAGGCGACAAGCACTGGATTGGCGAGCTTCAAAGCCCCCAGCTTCATCGACAGGTCTACCGCCACTTCAGTTCCCCGGTGGAGCGTGCTCGTGCGATTGCTCCGGGAGCGGCCCGTGCCGGGTGGGCACTCCCGCCGGCGAAAGCTCTAGTTGATCGCCGGCGAGCTCCTCCGTGGTGCCATCCCAGATGATGTCGCCACCGTTGAAAACCGGCCCCTCCGTGCAGGAGCGCGCGTAGTGGATGGCCTCGGCCGCATCCTTCTTACTGCGGTCGGCGCGATCTCTCAACGGCATCACACACGTCATGCACACACCGTACCCACAGGCCATAAGCTCCTCCACGGCCACTTGAACCGGAAGGCTCCGTTCCCCGCACATATCCGACACTGCGGCCAGCATCGGATGAGGCCCGCACGAGTAGACGATCTCCACCCTGCAGCGCTCGATGGTTTCTTCGAGCACGTCCGTAACGCGACCTCGGTCCCCCATGCTGGCGTCCTCTGTGGTGATGCGATAGACCGACGCGAGTCTTCGCACCTCGATCGGATTTAGCAGATGCCGCATCGAACGTGCTCCGATGATCACATCGACCCGGTGTCCTTCGTTCCGGAGCTCGTCGGCCAAGAAGAAGAGGGGAGCAGCGCCGATGCCCCCGCCGACCAGCAAACAATGAGCCCTGCGGCGGGGAAGGGAGAAGCCACGTCCCAAAGGGCCCATGAGATCGACTATCGAATGCCCGCGCAACTGCGACAGGAAGCTCGTCCCCGGGCCCCGGATGTCGAACACGATCTCGATAGTCGAGGCCCATCCCCCTCGCTTGTGCACGCGGTAGACCGAGAAGGGCCGGCGCAGGATGTGCGAACGATCTTCGCCACACCTGATGTTCACGAACTGACCGGGCCGCACTTTGGCCCCGATATCAGGGGCGACGATGGTGAGGGAGTGGTAATGCTCTCCGTACTTCTTGTGCGAGAGAACCTCGCCCTTCGAGAGGAGCATCAATCGATCTTCTCAGGTATGACTCGAGCTCGAGCCGTTGCCTCGAGGAAGCTCTGAAGAGAGCGCACGCCTACACCCTCGCCCATCAGCGCCTCGATCGCGTGAACGGCCGCCGCCATACCGGCCATCGTCGTACACAATGGCACCCCCGCCGCCACCGCCGCCGTCCGGATGAAGTAGCCGTCCGTTCTCGCCCCCCTCCCGAAGGGCGTGTTGAAAACGATCTCGATCTCGCCTTTCGAGATGCGTTGAGCCACGTCGAGCCCTGCTTCCGCACGCTCACCCGATACCTTACCTACGATCTGGACCTCCACGCCCGCGCGGCGAAGAACCTGGGCGGTGCCCCGGGTCGCAAGAAGCTGGAAGCCGAGGTCGGCCAGTCGCTTCGCCGGGAAGATGACGGAACGCTTGTCGGGGTTCGATACGGACAGGAAGACTGAGCCCTTGACGGGAAGCCGGATCCCGGCGGCGATCTCGGCCTTCGCATACGCCAAACCGAAATTGGTGTCGATGCCCATGACTTCACCGGTTGAGCGCATCTCCGGCCCTAGGATCGTGTCGATGCCGGGAAAACGCTCGAATGGCAGCACGGCCTCTTTCACGGCAACGTGTTCAAGCCCGTCGTGGCCCACGTCTCGCTCCGGTACCAATCCTTCGACACGGAGTTCGGACAGCGAGGCTCCAGCCATCACGCGCGCGGCGATCTTGGCCAACGGGACGCCCGTAGCTTTGGACACAAACGGCACCGTGCGCGAGGCGCGCGGGTTCGCTTCCAGAACGTAGACCTCATCACCTCGCACCGCGAACTGGATATTGATGAGCCCAAGCACGCCCAGGCCCTCCGCCAGCGCGCGCGTGTAACTGATGACTCTCTGGATCTGATCCTCGCCGAGCGTGAAGGGCGGCAGCGCGCACGCGGAGTCACCGGAATGGATGCCCGCCTCCTGGATGTGTTCGAGAACCCCCCCGGTATACATATCGCGGCCGTCGAAGACGGCATCGCAGTCGACCTCGATGGCTCCCTCCAGGAACCGATCGATCAACACTGGGTGGGACGGTGAGACGCTGGCAGCAGAGGTCATGTATCGCTCGAGCGACGATTCCTCGTAGACGATCTCCATCGCCCGTCCGCCCAGCACATAGCTCGGTCGCACCAACACCGGATACCCGATCGAGTTTGCGACCGCCCGCGCCTCCGCGACCGACCGCGCCATCCCGTTCGGGGGATGGGGAAGAGCGAGATCCGCTAGCAACGCCCCGAACCGCTCGCGATCCTCGGCGCGGTCGATCGCCTCCGGTTGGGTCCCAATGATCGGCACCCCGGCATCCTCGAGCGCGCGGGCGAGCTTGAGGGGAGTCTGTCCGCCCAGCTGCACCAACACGCCTCCGGGGCGCTCGGCATCGACGACATTGAGCACATCCTCGAGGGTGAGCGGCTCGAAATAGAGGCGGTCCGACGTGTCGTAGTCCGTGGACACGGTCTCGGGGTTGCAATTGACCATGATGGTCTCGAAGCCTGCCTCACCGAGCGCGAACGCCGCGTGCACGCAACAGTAATCGAACTCGATCCCCTGCCCGATACGATTCGGTCCCGACCCAAGGATCATCACCTTGGGGCGGTCACTCGGCACGACCTCGTCTTCCTCTTCGTAGGTCGAGTAGTAGTAAGGGGTGTCGGCTTCGAACTCCGCTGCACAGGTGTCAACCGTCTTGTAAGTGGGGATCACGCCCAGCTCCAGCCGCCTCTGTCTGATCGCCATCTCGTTGCTGTGCAACAGGTCGGCGAGTTGCCTGTCGGAGAAACCCAGTCGTTTCGACTCGCGCAGATCGGCCTCGGCCGCCACCGTCAGCAAGCCCAGAGACTCCAGGCGTCGCCGCTCGGCCGCCACTCGGGCGATCTGAACGACGAACCATGGGTCGATCGAGGATCGCCGCGCCACCTCACTCGGATCCACGCCGGCGTAGAGCGCTCGCTCCACGAGATGAAGGCGACCCTCTATCGGGATCGAGACGCGGTCGAGTAGTTCATCCACCGGCATATCGAAGCGCGGGCCGCCAAGCCCGTCGTACCCAAGCTCGAGCGAACGGAACCCCTTCTGCAGCGCTTCGACGAAGGTCCGGCCGATCGCCATCACTTCGCCTACCGACCTCATCTTCGTTCCGAGGATGGGGTCGGCCCCCGGGAACTTCTCGAACGCCCACCGAGGGATCTTCACGACGACGTAGTCGATCGAAGGTTCGAACGACGCCGGGGTCTTCTTGGTGATGTCGTTGGTGATCTCGTCCAGCGTGTACCCCACGGCCAACTTGGCCGCGATCTTGGCTATCGGAAACCCGGTTGCCTTAGATGCCAGCGCCGAAGAACGCGATACCCGTGGGTTCATCTCGATCACGACGCGCCGTCCGGTCTCCGGGTGGACGGCGAACTGGACGTTGGAACCCCCCGTCTCGACGCCGATCGCACGCATGATCTTCGCTCCGTCGTCGCGCATGCCTTGGTACTCGACGTCGGTCAGGGTCATCGCCGGCGCCACGGTTATCGAGTCTCCTGTGTGGACGCCCATCGGGTCGATGTTCTCGATAGAGCAGACGACGACCACGTTGTCGTTGCGATCGCGCATCAACTCGAGCTCGAACTCCTTCCATCCGGCGATCGACTCCTCGACGAGAACCTCTCCGATCGATGACAGACGGACGCCTTCCGCGACGATGGGCTCAAGCTCTGCACGGGAATGGACTACCCCCGACCCCCCGCCGCCGAGGACGTAGGAGGGGCGGACCACAACCGGGAAACCGAGATCTTCGGCGGCCTGAACGGCCTCCTCCACCGAATATGCGAAGGCGGAGCGCGGCAGGTCCATGCCCGCTTCCGTCATGACGTCCTTGAAGACGCGCCGGTCTTCGGCTCGCCTGATCGTCTCCGGGTCCGCGCCGATCAGCTCGACGCCGTAGCTCTCGAAGATTCCAGACGTGGCCAGGTCCATCGCAACGTTCAGTCCCGTCTGCCCACCCAACGTGGGGAGGCAAGCGTCCGGGCGTTCACGTTCGATGATCTTGGCGACGTACTCGGGAGTGATCGGCTCGACGTAGGTCGCGTCGGCGAACTCGGGGTCCGTCATGATGGTCGCCGGATTCGAGTTGACCAGCACCACCCGATAGCCCTCGGCTCGAAGGATCTTGCAGGCCTGGACCCCTGAGTAGTCGAACTCGCACGCCTGACCGATCACGATCGGCCCGGATCCGATCACGAGGATCTTCTCGAGATCCCTCCGTGCGGGCACCTAGGTCCTCTCCTCGGAGCGCTCTTCGTAGGACACGATGGCCTTCGGTTCGTCGTATGCCACGATCTCGACTCGGTTCCCCGCCGGGTCGCGCGTGTAACACCGGTGCCTCCCCGGGATCGCCGAAGCTTGCTCCATGTGGCTCCCTGCCACCCGCAGCCCCTCAACCAGACCGGCGAAGTCATCAACGACAACGGCGAAGTGCGCGGAGCGTGGAGGATTGTGAGGATCGACCGTCACATGGACCTCCTGCGCCCCCGCGCGGAACCAACCCCCACCGGCCCGTGTCCCTTCGGGTTTCTCGATCCGGTCGAGGTTCAGGCAGCGCACGTACCAGTCGAGCACTTCATCGAGGAGTTCCTCCGGAGCCGTGATGGCCACGTGATCGAAACCGACGACGCCTGAAGTCATTACCGGCGTGGAGCGCCTTTGTCTTCTGCTCTGCGGCGCTCGCGCGCTCTCTTCTTGCGCTGACGATCTTTCTTCCAGCGCGTTGTACGTCTATCCCCTCGTCCCATTGCTCCTCCTATCCGACCGCGGCGGTGCGGCCATCTGCTTCTGCGGACTTCGATCTCTGCGGCTCGAACCCGGCGATGAGCCGCCGGAACTCGTCGAACAAGTAGCGCGAATCGTGGGGGCCCGGCCCCGACTCGGGGTGATACTGGACGCTGAATGCGCTGCCGGGCACCTCGAGACCCTCTACTGTCCCATCGTTCAGATTCACGTGGGTCAACCGGGCGCCCGTGCTCGCGAGAGACGCAGGATCAACTGCGAACCCATGGTTCTGACATGTGATCTCGATGCGATCGTGATCGAGACGCTTCACGGGATGGTTCCCCCCGCGGTGACCGAAGGGAAGCTTGAACGTTCGACCGCCGAGTGCGAGGGCCAGGATCTGGTGGCCCAGGCAGATGCCGAACACCGGAGCGCGGCCCACGAGCGCAGCCACCGTGGCGATCGCGTATTCCACCGGCTCGGGATCACCGGGCCCATTCGAAAGAAAGACACCACCGTAGTCGCCCGAAAGGATCTCATCGGGCGATGTCGATGCCGGCAGCACGGTGACATCGAAGCCTCCGGCCACCAGCAGGTCCAGGATGTTGCGTTTGATCCCGAAGTCCAACGCAGCGATGGGGACCCGCTCGCCGGACGGTGGGCCCAGAAGCGATCTCGTTGCCGAAGCTTCCTCGGCGCCGGCCGCGTAACCGCCCTCCGCCCGCACGTGGAGCTCCTCCAACCCCCACGCATATGGCCGCGACGCCGATACCTCCGCTACGAGATCGCGGGATTCGTAGCGGGCAGACGATCGCGCTCGCTCAATGAGCTCGTCCGCGTCGTACACCTGGGTCGAGAGCGCGGCCCTCATGGCTCCGCTACTGCGGATATGACGCGTGAGCCGGCGAGTGTCAACCCCTTCGATGCCGGGCACTCCGTGAGCGTGAAGATACTCACCGAGTGAACGTTCCGCTCGCCACGACGACGGACGCTCGACATGATCGCGGACGACGAATCCGGCTGCCCATGGGTGGCGGGACTGGTCGTCTTGCGCATTCGTTCCGGTGTTGCCGATCTGGGTTGCGGTCATCGTGACTACCTGCCCGTGATACGAGGGATCCGTCAAAACCTCCTGGTAGCCGGTCATTGAAGTGTTGAAACAAAGCTCACCCGTGATCGTGGCGTCCGCTCCGAAGGCGGTGCCTCGGAAGATCGTGCCGTCCTCGAGGGCGAGTAGGGCTCTGGTCACACGAATTCCCCAGCGAGAACGGCGCCATCTCTGACCGTAGGTCGCCCTGCAAAAAAGGTGTGGAGTACGCGCCCGCGCAACGAGCGCCCGATGAAGGGGGTGTTCTTACATGGCGACCGCAGTCGGGTCGGATCGACGGTCCACTCCCCATCTGGGTCGAAGACCACTACATGAGCCGGATCGCCCGACGTGAGTGGTCCGCCCTGAGGCAGTCCCAGGATGCGCGACGGCCCCACCGAAAGTAGCTCGATCGCCCGCGTCAACGAGATGTGACCGGGATGCACCAGCTCGGTCAGCGTAAGGGCGAGAGAAGTCTCCAAACCGATCATTCCCGGCGGCGCATACCCGAACTCAACGTCCTTCTCTTCGAGCGCATGAGGTGCGTGGTCGGTAGCGATCGCATCGATCGTTCCGTCGGCGAGGGCTTGGACGATCGCCGCTCTGTCCTCCTCCGTTCGAAGCGGCGGGTTGACCTTCGCGTTCGGGTCATAACTCTCGAGCTCCACGTCGGTAAGGGAGAAGTGATGGGGGGTGGCCTCAGCCGTGACGCGCACGCCCTCGGCCTTTGCACGGCGAACGATCTCCACTGTTCCCGCCGTAGAGATGTGCAGTAGATGGAGGCGGCACCCGGTCAGTTTCGCAAGCGCGATGTCGCGCGCGGCCATTAGCTCTTCCGCCTCGGAGGGGATCCCGCGCATCCCGAGCGCCATCGAACGTTCCCCTTCGTGCATCATCCCTCCGGCGGCGAGGGCCTCATCTTCGCAATGCTCCGCATAGATCGCGTCGAAGGTGACCAGGTACTCCATCACGCGTCGCGCGAATAGGGAGTTCTGCACGCCGTGGCCGTCATCCGTGAATAGACGGACGCGTGCCATCGACCGAACCATCTCGCCGATATCGGCCATCTTCTCGCCGCGTTGCTCCTTCGACAGAGCTCCGGCCGATACGACTTCGACGAGCCCCGCCTCCCGGCCGAGCGCCCAGACCTTCTCGAC
>JALZOM010000090.1 GCA_030913945.1 Actinomycetota bacterium | reverse complement strand
GCCTCTCGGGTCCCCCAAATCAGCGTCCCAAGCAACATTCCATCGCGGACTTCCGTCTGCTTTCACCCAGGCCTCCGCAAGCGGAGGTTCCAGGTGCCCGGTTGGCTCCGGAATCGATCTCGGGAACCCGAGGCGATTCCTTCAACGCCGCCCGGCGCAGTACCCGGGTCTAGTGAGTCGATAACGACCGAAGTCGTTCGGCTCACCTTGAACGGTGACGCCCTAGGGGCCTCCGTTCCCCGGCTCTTCCGTAGGCTCCTCTCGGAGCTTCCGGCGGAAATCCCTGCCGGTCTGCTGCTTGGGACTTCGTCAACATAAGAGGCGCCCCAGGGGGTGTCAACGGGTTGTGACGAGAAAAAAGGGGGAGCGCGAAAGTTTCTCTTTCGTCCCCAACATGTCCACAGGTTGTGCCCGACCTTTCCACAAAAAGCGCGCGCCGTGACCTCCTTAACCGGTCACTTGCTGAACCGTTCAGAAGCGGGCAGAGTACGGCGCCATGGACACGCAACGAGCCGAATTCACCGTCGAGGCGGGCGTCGAGTTCGGCTTCGTCGACATCACGGACGAGATCCAGAACGCGATCGACGAGGCCGGCCTCGAACAGGGCCAGGCCAGCGTGTTCTCCCCCACCGCGGGCTGTCCGCTCGTCATCAACGAGCGCGAATCCGGTTTGCTCGTCGACATCAGGAACGTGGTCGAGCGGCTTGGGGACTCATCCGGCGCCGATCCCAAGGGCTTGATCGGCTCGCCCTCGGTCGTGCTCCCCTTCGTAGATGGCAAACTGCGGCTTGGAACCTGGCAGCGAGTGCTGCTGCTGGAGCTCAACGAACCCGGCATCCGGCCGGTCGTCGTGCAGATCGTGGGTGAATAGGGATGGCGAAGGACCGACTACCCAGTCAGAGCGAGGACTTCCCGGCGTGGTACGTCGAGGTCGTCAAGCGCGCCGGCATGGCCGAGCACGGCATGGCCAAGGGCACGATGATCATCAAGCCGCACGGCTACGCGGTCTGGGAGCACATCCAGCGCGCCCTCGACGATCGCTTCAAGGCGACCGGGCACGAGAACGTCTATTTCCCGCTGCTGTTCCCCATGAGCCTTCTCGAGAAAGAGGCCGAGCACGTCGAGGGCTTCGCTCCCGAGGTCGCGGTCGTCACGCACGGCGGAGGCCAGGAGCTCGAGGAGCCGCTCGTCATCCGCCCCACCTCCGAGGCGGTCATCTGGAACACCTACAAGAACTGGATCCAGAGCTACCGCGACCTCCCCCTCCTCTACAACCAGTGGTGCAACGTCCTCCGATGGGAGATGCGTACGCGCCTGTTCCTACGCACGAGCGAGTTCCTGTGGCAGGAGGGCCACACCGCACACTCCACTTCTGAAGAAGCGCAAGAGGAGACGCTGCGAATGCTCGAGGTCTACCGCGAGGTCGCTGAGGACGTACTCGGTATCCCGGTGATCCCGGGGCGCAAGTCCCCCTCGGAACGCTTCCCCGGTGCGGTCGACACGTACACGATCGAGGGACTGATGCGCGACAAGCGCGCGCTCCAATGCGGGACGTCGCATTTCCTCGGGCAGAACTTCGCCAAGGCCTATGACGTGCAGTTCTCCAACCAAGAGGGCGAGCTCGAGTACGCGTGGGCCACCTCGTGGGGGTTCTCGACGCGCATGATCGGAGGCGTGATCATGACCCACGGCGACGACCGGGGCCTGCGGTTGCCTCCGGCTCTCGCGCCGGTCCAGGTCGTGATAGTCCCTATCTACAAGACGGACGAGGAGCGCAGCTCGGTCCTCGAGGTCGCCAACAAGGTCAAGGATGGACTTGCCGGCGACCTCATCCGCGTCAAGATAGACGACCGCGACCAGCATCGACCCGGCTACAAGTTCAGCGAGTGGGAGCTCAAGGGCGTTCCGGTGCGGCTGGAGGTCGGACCACGCGACGTCGAAGCGGGCCAGGTCGTGATGGCTACGCGCACCGGCGGAGACAAACAGCAGCTTGCCGTGGGCGACGCGATCTCGGGCATGGCCGGTGTCCTGGACCGCATCCAGACCGAGCTCTATCAGGACGCCAAGTCCTTCCGCGAGGACAACACCCACGAGGCAGCGGTCTTCGACACCCTCCGAGCCGGTCTCGAGGCCGAGTCGGGCTTCTGGACCGGCCCCTGGTGCGGCGAAGAAGCCTGCGAGAAGAAGGTCACCGCCGAGACCAAAGCCACGATCCGGTTCCTCCCGATCGAACGCGAGGATCCTGGAGGTTCCTGCGTGGTTTGCGGTCGCCCGGGCATCGAACGAGCAACCTGGGCCAGGGCCTACTAGCCCTCGTGGCGAACCTGTCGGAGGTCCCCCGTAACATCTCCTCATGGAGGATCCGCAGGAGGCCACACGTAGCTGCGAGGAGCTGGAGGCGGAAGACGGGAGCGCGTCCGGGACCCCGTTCCTGTACGACAGCGCCTTGAAGGGCCTCGAGGAACAATGGGTGTGGATCGACGCGCTCGATACGAAGGCCGGCATCCTCCTCGGCGCCGGTGGCGTCGTTGCGGGTCTGTTCTTCACTCGAAGATCGATCCTCTGGTTCGCTCCCACCTGGCTCGGGGTCGCCGTGGCGGCCTTCCTTCTCGTTTCGCTGGCCCTTGCCCTCTTGTCCTTCGCCACCCGGCGATACGAGAGGGCTCCCGATCTGGAGGCTCTTGTCGGTTCAGACGAGGGAACCGAAGCGGCGTTGAAAGCCGAGGAGCTCCCCCACCTCCTACTTGCTCTTTCGATCAACGAACCCAAGATCGCGCTCAAGGCCAGCCTCCTCTTCTACAGCGGTCTCACCCTGCTGGTGAGCGTCGCGTTCTTTGGGGCATACTTTGTCTATGAACTCCTCTAGCGCAGCCGCCAAGATCCAGTCGACGAGGGCTCGCTCTCGTCATGCCAGGCATGACTCCCCCGGCTCGAACCCAACGCAGAGCCTCGGCAGGTGGATCGACAACCTGCTCGGGGACAAGAGATACCGCGAGCGGGCCGAGAGGCGCGTTGAGGATCTTCTCAAGCACCGCTGAGGGCTGAAGGGTTTCCCCTACGAGGTCACCGCAGTCGGTCTGCCTCCTCCCCGTCACACAGTCAGGACCAGCTCATGACACCCGCTGCCGAAAACATCGCAACGAACCTCGAAAGCAAGCGCGTCAAGCTGGAGGCCGAGCTTGCCCTGATGTCCGCACCTCCCGAGTCCACCGGCGGTATCTCGTTCGGCAAGCGCGTCGGCGAGGGCACCAGCATGGCGATCGAGCGCATCGAGCAGGTCGCGCTTCACGATGACATGCAGGTGCTGCTGAAGGACGTCGAGCGGGCCCTCGTGAAGTTGGAAGAAGGGACCTACGGGAAATGCGACATCTGTGGCGCCGAGATCCCACCGGAGCGGCTGGAGATCCTTCCGTGGGCGGTCCTCTGCGTCCGCGACGCTGCCAAGAAGTAAGCGGTCACGCCTCGCCCGAGCTGAAGCGCATGATCAGCGCCGGAACCGCGGGTGTGTCGGACGGATTGGTCACGCCCATATGGAGGCGATAGTGCTCGACGCCGTCGACCTTTCTGTCTCGGACGAACCCATGGCGCTCGTAGAAACGTATGGCTCCGTCATTCGCGGCCATGACCATCAAGATGTATGTGGTTCCCGGGACGAGGCGCTCGTGGAGCTCCCGGAGCAATAGGCCCCCGATCCCTCCACCGAACTGTCCCGGCGCGACGTAGATGCGGTGCAGTTCCGGTTCCGGCCCGACGGAGTCGTAGTGGAGGTAGCCCACCACCACCCCATCTCGTTCGGCTACGAGGAAGTGGGCGTCGTCGGCTCCCGCTTGATCGATGAGACGTTCGATCGCGGCAACGGAGTAGGTCTGTTCGACGGCCGTCGCGATCACGGCTTCGGGGATGAAGCCTTTGTACGCGAGCGGGAAAGCTACCTGACCGATCGCGGCGATGGCCGGCGCGTCGGTTCGCTTTGCATCCCGGATCAGAATGTCAGTCATTCCAAACGGCGTCGGTGTGGAGCGCGGGCCGGGGGGCAGACCGCTCAGCTCAGGCCGAGGACCTCTAGAAGCTGCTGATGCCGGTCGATGACAACCTCGGCCTCATGCGCGTCGGTGGCGTCGTTATGCACGCCCTTGAACCTGACGCCGTGCATGCCGATGTCCCGGGCCCCTGCTATATCCGTTCGCTTCAGGTCTCCGATGTGCACCGCTTCCGGCGGGCGGGCGCCGAGCCCTGCAAGCGCCTTGGCGAAGATCTCGGCGCCGGGCTTCGGGACGCCGACCTCGTCCGAGAAGCACTGAACCTCAAGCTCGGACAGCAGATCGCATTCGTCGAGCAGCTCGCGCACCACGCGCGCGGGAGTGAAACCGGTGTCGCACACGAGCCCGATGCGGATGCTGTTCCTCTTCAGAACCTGGATGGTCTCGAGGGACCCCTCGACGCGCTCGACGCCGTTCGTCAGGCTGGCTTCCTCGAACTCTCGAGTAAGAGTGGCGATGGACTCGTCGTCGTCGATCCCGTGCTTCTCGAGGCAGTAGGCGGCCATGCGCCCCGGTCCGAACGTCTCGACCTGCTTCCACGCCTCGTCGTGATGACCCCACGCCTCGTCGATCAGGACGCGGGCCTCGTCGTCGGACAGGTCCAGGAAACGACGAAGGGCGCCGGTGCGGATCTCCATGGCGCCCTCCCAGTCACGGTCCTTCAGCAAGGTTCCCCAGCAGTCGTAAGTAACTGCTCGGATCCCATCCACTCTTCTCATGAACCACTCCCTTCCCCAACCTTGCGCTGACGATCCTGTTTGACCACGCATGTGCCCGTCGCTCGAGCTACCAGCTCCGGCTCGTCGAGGAGATCCGCCGCCGAGTCGGAGACATCTGGTCTGGGTCGAGCGTACCGGAGAACCCTGAACTCCATCCGTCTCGACGAGCGACCTTTCTTCGCGACCTCACCTTCGACCTGGATGAAATCACCAGCGTAGAGGGGGGCGAGGAAGTCGACCGAGCTGTAGCCCGCGAACAGGCCCTCATCGCCGTCGGACCGGATGCAGAGCTCCGTCGCCACGTCACCGAACAGCTCCATGAGCCGTCCTCCGGCCACCAGGTTGCCTCCGTAGTGGGCGTCGGATTGCGAGAGTCTGAGGCGGTGGCTCGTCCGGATGGGGTCGCTCACGAGGCGGGGGCCGCTTCCGGCTCGCGCGCCTTGGCCCGCTCGGTCACGGCCCACGTCAGGTAGGAGGCGACGTCGGAGGGTTTCGTGGCCCGGCCGAAGATGCGGTCGTAACCGAGCTCTGCGGCCTGCTCCGTGGAGAATCGGGGGCCTCCGCCAATCAGCACGACCCGGTCCCTCAGCCCCGCGGCCTCGAGCGCGTCGCGCAGCTGTTCGAGGTGGGCGATGTGGGCGTCGCGTTGCGTTACGACCTGGGAGATGAGCACCGCGTCCGCTTGCTCGTCGCGCACGACGGTGACGACCTCTTCCGGCGTTACCTGCGAACCGAGATTGAGCACCCGCATCTCACCGAAGTACTCGAGACCTTTGTCGCCGGCATAGCCCTTCATCGACAGGATCGCGTCGAGCCCGACGGTGTGAGCATCGGTACCGGTGCACGCCCCCACGACCACCAGCTGTCGCTTGAGGGTCTCGCGGATCATGCGATTGATCTCTTGTGAGGTGAGCTCCGGGAAGTCCCGCTCGTCGATCTCGATGTCGTCCGGGTCGACGGTGTGGATCGAAGCGCCGTAGACGACGAAGAAGGTGAAGTCGGGGCCCATCGCCTTCATGTGCTGCACCTGGGCGCGCTGGAGTCCCATCGACTCGGCGAACTTCAGCGCCGACTGGCGAGCGCGTTCCGACTCCCCCATCGGGAGCGTGAACGACACCTGAACGAGGCCGTCGTCCGTCGAGTCCCCGTAGGGCTTGATCGCGGTCATCACTTCACCCCCACCCGGGTCTTGAGCTCGTCCTCGATCGGGTTTATGTAGCCGCCGGCCCTCTCGATCACGCCATCGAGGCCCTTGCCGCCCTCGGGGGTGCGAACGGTATCGGCGAACATCCCGGCTTCGATCGCAGCGAACATCCCGATGTCGGCGACCTTGTGGAGCATCTGGCGGGTCTCCTCGAGCACCTGATTGGCCCGTCGCTCGACGAGCCCACCGGCCTCGAAGCGAAGCTCGCCCGCAAGTGCGGTGGCTCCGCCGAAGACGTAGCCGGCGTTCTCGAGGGCGAGGTCACGGTCGGACAGGAACGGCGTGTGGATCCCCTCGGTCAACATGCCGAGCAGAATGATGTCCTGTCCGGTCAGTGCCCCGACGAGGTTGAACATCCCGTCGTACAGGAACCCCTGAAAGATGTTGCCGGTCATGTGCTTGGTTGGGGGCATGTACTTGAGTGGCGCATCGGGGAAGCATTCGCGCACGAGTTGCGCGTGAGCGATCTCGAGCATGATCTGGTCGGGCACGCTCGGATCGATCTCGAAGGCGTGCCCGAGGCCCATCTGCTCGGCCTTCAATCCGGCGCTGAGGGCCAGACGCTCGTTGAGGAATTGGGACGCGAGCACCGTGTGTGCCGAATCGACCGCGTTCGCTGTTGTGAGGTAGTTGTCCTCGCCGGTGTTGATGATGATCCCCGCGAGCGCATGGACCATGCGCGAGAAGTTCTGGTCCACGAATGTTCGCTGCATGTTGATGTCTCGGAAGATGATCCCGTACATGCAATCGTTGAGCATCATGTCGAGACGCTCCATCGCCGCCATCGCGGCGATCTCGGGCATGCAGAGGCCGCTCGCGTAGTTCGTCAATCGGATGTAGCGGCCGAGCTCCTCGCCGACCTTGTCTACGGCGGCCCGCATGAGGCGGAAGTTCTCCTGCGTGGCATAGGTGCCGGCGAACCCGTCGGTGGTCGCCCCGTAAGGGACGTAGTCGAGCAACGATTGTCCTGTCGAGCGGATCACGGCGATGATGTCGCAACCGTTGCGGGCCGCGGCCACCGCCTGTGGGATGTCTTCGTGGATGTTCCCGGTGGCGACGATCAGGTATAGCCATGGCCTGGGAGCGTCCCCCACCCGCTCGATCACCTCGGTCCGCTGGGTAGCGGCGCCCGCGATGCCATCGACCGCGATCACAGCCTCCTTGCGGGCGCGTTCGGTTGCCAGGTCGAGATCCAACCCCTCCGGCCACTCGGGCCGGACCTCACCCGAGGAGATCGCTGTGGCGGCCGACGGGATGTCGCCGCAACCGGACTCGACCGCGTGGAAGAACGGGATCAGGACGCCGCGTTCGAGACCGACCGCGCTGCGCACCTCGTCAACCACTCGGTTCGGGATCGGGACAGCCTCGGTTCCTTCGCCTTCGACGCCGTCGACCCCGACCAGTCGCAGGCACGCGCGCTCCAGAGACACCGTCGTTCGGGACCGCGCCAGCTCGTCGACCGGAGCGGAGATGTCCGCCGCCAGGTCCCGACACTCGGCGATCGCGTCCACGTCGACCTGGAGCCGCCCGATCGGGCGAGAGAACTGCCTCTCGGTCCTCACGAAGTGGTCGCCTCCTCGAGCGGCCATACCCTGTGGCCGTCGACCCAGGTTCCGAGCACCTCGGTCTTGGTCAGCTCGTCGGGATCGGTCGTCACGGGGTCGCGATCCAGCCACGCCAGGTCGGCTGCGGAACCGGCTTCGAGCGTCCCGCGATTCGGGTCCTGCATCGACAATCCATGCGCCCCACAAGTGTGAAGGAAAAGAGCCTCTTGTCCAGTGAGGCACTCGGAGCCGACGTGGTGGGAGCGCAGTGACCGCATCTGGAGGAACGGATCGAGCGGCGTCACGGTCGAGTCCGATCCCGCGCCGACCTGCAACCCGGCGTCGAGCCAGGAGCGGCAGCGGTTCATCGCACGGGCCCGATCCCACCCGATCCGCTCGGTGTAGAGGCCGCTCTCACCGCCCCAGAACGCGTCGAAGGCCGGCTGGCCACTGATGCGCAGGCCGAGGCGGGCCGAGCGCGCGATGTGGTCGTCACCCGAGCACTCGAAATGCTCGAGGCGATGGCCGAGCGACCTGACGGCGTCAATGCCCGCCCGCTCGGCCACCTTCTCCCACGCCGTCACGGCCTGTTCGATCGCGGCGTCGCCGATCGCGTGCACGCCCACCTGCATGCCTGCGCCGTGCGCCTCGAGGAAGAAGTCGAAGACCTCGTCGTCGGTCCTGTAGCTGACCCCGTTGGGCGGCGAGCCGGGAGGAGGCGCCGATGTGAACGGCTCCTTCATCCACGCCGTGTGCGAGCCGAACGATCCATCGAGGAACCAGTCGCCGCCGATGCAGGGGTAGCCGAGTGACTTGACCCGGTCGACCTCGGTCGTGGCGAGGTACGGGCGGATGGTGAGGGCCACGGGGTCGATCGCCTCGGTGAAGACGTCGAACGAGTCCCACCCCCGCCACTCGACCACGAACATCTCGTGTACCGACGTGACGCCCTTGCTGTAGGCGAGCCTCACCGCGGCCCTGATGGCGTCGATCTGCTCCGCGCGAGGGAGGTTGTTCTCGAACCAGTTGTAGGCCCCGCGCGCGGCATTTTCGCGCAGGTAGCCGGTCGGCTGTCCGCTCTCGTCGAGGTCGACGCCCTCCGGGTCGCTCACGTCTAGCTGACCGAGGAGCGCGCTCGACACGATGCACGAGTGCATGTCGGCCCTGGTGAGCATGGCGGGTCGCTCGCCCACGGCGGAGTCGAGATCGTGGCGCGACATCGAACGGTCGAGGGGGTCCTCGAAGTTGCCGCCGAACAACACCGCTCCCCCGCCCTTGCCTTGCACCCGAAAGGCATCGAGGATCTCGTCGACCTTGCGTACCCCTCGGAAGTCCATGCCGCTCGCGTAGATACCGGTGGCGGGAAGGTGAGCGTGAGCATCGCAGAAACCCGGAACGAGCGCCGCTCCATGCAGGTCCACGACGCGATCGGCCTCCGGGGCATCGGAGGCGCGCCCGGTGCCCGAGACCTGCTCGCCATCGATCAGCACCCAATCGGGATCGGCCGGTTCGACATTGGTGCGGATGGTTCCGTTATGGAGCAACGTCGTGGTCATCGGCCCGATCCCTTGAACTTCTCCAGCAAGCGCTCGTCGGAGCGAACGAGGTTCAGGGCCAGGTCCGCATGTCCGGGCACGAACCCGTTACCGATGATCATCTCGCACGACTTGCCGACGCCCTCGGCCGTCAACGCGGCGGTGGTGAAAGAGGTAGCCATGGAGAAGAACATGACACGTCCGTCCTCCTCGCAAGCGAGGATGGCGCCGCCCTCACAGCCCGGGACGTTGGCGCAGACGAAGACGAGATCCGCCAGCCGCCCTCCCAGTGCCTCGATCACAGCGTCGTGTACCTCGATGGGGCTCGTGCAATCGACGGCGATCGCCTCGGCCCCAGCGGCCTTGGCGTTGTCGACCGTCTCCTGGGGCCAGCAGAGCCCGAGAACGCGGCCATCGGGGCCCACCGAACGAACCGCTTGGGCGGACGCAAGCATCCCGGATTTGCCGCCGGCTCCGATGATGGCTACGTT
>JALZOM010000050.1 GCA_030913945.1 Actinomycetota bacterium | reverse complement strand
CCCCCTTCCGATTCCGGCACCACTTGCGGATCGTTCCGCCCTAAAGGTTTGCGCAGCCGCGAATGACGGCCGCTCCGACCCCTTCGGGAACACAGATAACGGCCCCGATCCGAGCCCGCTCTTGACCGCGCGCCGGGACCTGTATACCCTGGGGGGGTATCTACAAGAAGGGGTCTGAGATGAACTCGGCACGGCGGCACGGCGACGTTGCAGGACCCGGCGGAGGCGTCGCTCTTCGGGACGGGCTTCATCCTCGCTCGGGTTCGGGGGGGTCCGAACGGGACGGCAGCCCCCCCGAGGGGTCCGTTGCCCGTCGCTCGGGCGCCCGTCACGAGGGACACGAGGGGGCGTTCCGGGACCGCTTCTGGGTCACTCTCGCTCTAACGGTCCCGGTGGTGTTCTTCAGCGAGATGTTTCAGATGCTGCTCGATTACGAGGCCCCCGCGCTACCGGGTGGCCGATGGATCCCTGCCGTGCTCGGCACGGTCATCTTCGTCTACGGGGGTACCCCGTTCCTGACCGGAGCGGTCCACGAGATCAGGTCGCGCCGCCCCGGCATGATGCTGCTGATCGCTCTTGCGATCTCGGTGGCCTTCATCGCCAGCTGGGCGACTCAACTCGGCGCGGTTGATCTCGATTTCTGGTGGGAGCTGGCCGCGCTGATCGCGGTCATGCTGCTCGGCCACTGGCAGGAGATGAAGGCCATCGGCCGCGCCAGCAGTGCGCTGGATGCGCTTGCGGAGCTTCTTCCCGACGAGGCCGAGCGAGTCCTCGGTGACGCCATCGAAACCGTGGGCGTGGGCGATCTGGTCGTTGGCGACCTCGTCCTGGTGCGACCGGGGGGCCGGGTCCCGGCCGATGGGGCCGTCGTCGAGGGCAGCGCCGAGGTGGACGAATCCATGGTGACGGGGGAGTCGAGACCAGTCCTGCGCCAAGAAGGTGACGCTGTGATCGCGGGAACGGTCGCTACGGACTCGGCGATCCGCGTTGGCGTGCGCGCTACCGGTGAGGGAACTGCATTGGCGGGTATCCGGCGCTTGGTGGAGGAGGCTCAGGGTTCCCGGTCACGTGCGCAGGCGCTCGCGGACCGCGCGGCAGCGTTCTTGTTCTACGCGGCATCTGGTGCCGGAATCATCACCTTCGTGGTGTGGTCGCTGCTCGGAGATACTCGGAGCGCGGTCGAGAACATGGTGACCGTTCTGATCATCGCCTGCCCCCACGCTCTGGGCCTGGCGATCCCTTTGGTCGTGTCGATCTCGACGGCCCTGTCGGCACGCAACGGCATCCTGGTGAAGGATCGCTTGGCGCTGGAGCGCATGCGCAGGGTGAACACGATCCTCTTCGACAAGACGGGCACGCTCACCGCCGCGCGACACGTCGTAACTGGCGTCGCGTCAAGGGACGACGATTCCGAGTTGCTCGCGCTTGCCGCGGCCGTCGAGAGCGATAGCGAGCACCCGCTCGCTCGCGCGATCGTCGCCGCTGGTCGGGAGCACGGACCGGTGCCGACGGCATCTGGCTTCCGATCGCTCACCGGCCGAGGGGTGGAAGCCGATGTCGGAACGGAGACGGTCGCCGTGGGGGGGCCGGCGCTGCTCCGGGAGCGCGGGACGCACGTTCCGCCGGCCATTGAACAAGAGACGAGACCTTGGATCGAGAGTGGCGCGGCCGTTCTCTACGTGCTGCGCCGGGGAGAGGTGTTGGGCGCTTTGGCTCTCGAGGACGAGATCCGGCCGCAGTCGGCGTCTGCGATCGACGCGTTGCACGAGCTCGGCATCGAGGTTGCGATGATCACCGGCGACGCGCGCCAGGTGGCCGAGCGAGTCGCCGGCCGCCTACAGATCGACGAAGTCTTCGCGGAGGTCCTTCCGGAGGACAAGGACGCCGCCGTGATCGAGCTGCAGCGTCGCGGACGCGTTGTCGCCATGGTGGGCGATGGGGTCAACGATGCTCCGGCGCTCGCTCGAGCCGACGTCGGCATCGCGATCGGTGCGGGTACGGATGTTGCGATCGAGTCCGCGGGCGTCGTACTCGCGTCCGATGATCCGCGCGCGGTGCTGGGTGTGATCACGCTGTCGCGAGCGTCCTACCGCAAGATGATCCAGAACCTCGTGTGGGCGACGGGGTACAACGCGGTGGCGATCCCCCTCGCGGCTGGAGTCTTAGCGTGGGCCGGCATCACGCTCGCCCCAGCGGTTGGGGCCGTCCTCATGAGCCTGTCCACGATCATCGTGGCGCTGAACGCTCAGCTACTCCGGGGCCTGGATCTGACACCCGCGGGGAAGAGCGAGGGGATGGAGCCGGCGCCGAGGCACGAAGCCGCGACGCGCTGATCTCAGACCTTGAGGGCGCTTCGCTCCCGCGGACTCGACTCGATCATTGCCGCGAAGTCCAAGGCTTCTCCGACGAGGTCGAAGCTCGCGACGGGGTGTCCGTCCAGAAGGACCTGCCATTCGATGCCGTCGGCTTTGACGTGCACTTTGCCTGCCACCACGATCTCCGATCTTGAGGCGTTGTTTCTCTATCGGAAACCGGTCGACGTAATGGAAGCCCTGGACATACGCAGTATGCGCATGTCAGGTTCGGGAGTCGGGGACCTTGTGGCGCTCGCGGTAGGCCTTCGTTTTGGTCCTGTTGCCGCACACGGTCATCGAGCACCAGCGCTTCGATCTGTTCTTCGAGTGGTCGTAGAAGACCCACTGGCATGACTCTCGTGCGCAGGATTTAAGGCGGGGCCAGGTCCCGTTCGAGACGGCGATGACGACCCCCGCCATGATCTCACCGAGAGCTCCCCGAACGCCCGAGCCGGTGGAAGCTATCCGCGGCTCGGCGTGGGGACCGAACAAGACCGTCAGGGGATAGCGAGCAACCGCATCGTTGATCGCGGAGATCTCCTGGGGCGATAGCTCGGCTCCGTCGTGTGCGGCGAGGACCGACCGTAGCGATCCTCGCAAGGAGATGGCTTCGCGGTGGTCCCGTTCGGACACGGGATCGTCCGCCTCAATGAGGTCCTGATCCACCAACCACGCCCGCAACTGGGCCGGGGTGCCCAATTCCTCGGCGCCGGGCTCGATGTCGATGGTGTTCGTGAAGGCATGCACGAGCTCGAGCTCTTGCGGTAGAGCGGTGGCGTTGCTCATCGTTCCTCCCCGGCGACCCTAACACCATCAAAATGCTTTAGCCGGTTGCACACTGGCCGACACCAGTATACGCTGTTGACTGGTGTTGAACGCAAGTGCAAGTGGAAGCGGAGGTCCAGGCATGCAGAGTCAGATCGCAGCGATAGTTGCAGGAGTCCACATCGAAGAGCTCCGCAGAGAGGCCGCCGTTGGACGGGTAGCCCGGCGGGCACGGAGGGAGTCCCGACGCAGTCGTACGTCTCTCGCCTCTTTTGAGGCGTCCATCTCCGCCCGGCGGGCGGCACAGAGGGGGCCGGCCGACGAGGCGACCCCCTCTCCGGCGCCTCGCTAGAGGTCTTTTAAGCGGGACCGGACTGAGGTGGCTTGATCAGGTCCCGGGCGCTCTGTCGCGCGGCGCCGCTGGCTGCGCCGACCAGCGCTATCCAGACGGCCTTCTTGGCCACCGGGACCGCTTGATCGATCTGCGGAGGATCCTCGCGGGTCACCAGCCGCCACAGGGTCGTGATCACGTAGGTCGCGAGCTTAACGGCGATGATGCCCGCCACTATCGCCCCCACCGTCTGAAACAGAGTCGGTTTTGTAGGGATGGAGCCGTCTGGTTGAGGCATGTCTTTGGCCATCTGTTGGATCTCCTTATGGTGTCGCCGCCGTTCGTACTATGCCCGACTTGCAGCGCGCCTATGCCTGTGCCATCTCCCGACGCATGCCCACGAGGTCGTCGAGCTCCTCGCCACCCTCGGGGGGGCCGATCGCGATGACGCGGTCGCCGGGTTGGAACACGAAACTCGCTTTGGGCCGGTATGTCCACCGGCGCCCTCGCTGAACCGCAAGGATGAACATGCCTGTCTCGGTTTCGACCGACAGATCCTTGATGGACCGATCCGCAGCCGGGGCGCCCTCACCAACAACCGACTCGTGACCCACTTCGTCGGACTCGACAAGAGCGGCGGCGATAACCGGGTGCAACTCTTCGCCTTTCTCAACGAGCCTGGTCATCTCGCGTGCGGAGTCAAAGATCATTTCCGACGCATGAGCGAGGCGGATCAGGCCACGGAGGTCATCGGGGTTGCGGGCCTCTTGCGCGCTACGCAACACCCACGACTCCAGCTCGTCGTGGATCGCGTCCGAACGGACTTCGAGGTTCGATACTTCGGCCGCAAGCGCTTGATCGTTGAACAGCAATGCCGAGTACGCAAGACCGACGGCGACCTCGGCGGAGTTCTTCATCTCGACGAGGAGGTCGACGGCCCGATCGAGATCTGAAAGGACGATCTCGGCCCTCTCCGGGGGTTCGGGGAGGGGCGGCGCCCCCATGAGCTCGCGAGCCAGGTTGATCCCGTCCTCCGGTCCCTTCATGAGGAGAACGTCTCCGGTGGTCACGACGTAGTCCGGGCCAGGGTCGAGATCCCATTCCCCACCTCGTCGCCGCGCAAGGACCCACATGCCGATCTCAACGGGCATGGACAGGGCCCGAAGCGTCTGACCGACCGCCGGAGCCCCCTCACGTACTTTCATCCGCGAGTGGACCTCGTCCGCGTGCCTGAGATCCTGTCGAAGGTCCTCGACGATGCCCAGTCCCGAGCTGACTACCCGGGCGATGTCGTCGGCCGCGTCCGCGATGTGCTCGACGGCGGAACCGATCTCGAGCACTCCCGCCATGTGCTCGGCATCCTCCGGACTTCTTGCGGCGAGGATCGAAAGCTTTCGCAGGTCGTGCAGGTGGCTGAACATCCGTTCTTCGAGGCGCGTGACCTCTCGTGCGAGGTCTTCGTCCTGGAAGAACACGGCTGCATAGGCAAGGTCGACCATGAGTTCCGAGGAATCCTTGATCTCGGCAAGGACTCCCTTGACGGTTCTCGGGCCTTCTCCCGTATCCACGAGGTTAGGTCCCCCTTTCCCACATCAGGCTACTCCGAAGATGGTCAGTGCCGTGATCAGACAGATGACTCCGAGCAGGTCCATGCCGCTGGTCACCAGGGGGATCGTGTGGTTGTCGGGGTCGAAACCGAATCGATAGGTGATCGTGGCGGCGTAGTAGCCGATGACGGAGGCGAGCAGAGTGGCGATCAACCCGCCAACGATGGTTATCGCGGCGAACCGGAAGGCTCCCGGATATGCGTAGCCGAACAGGTTCGCGACCAGCAACGTCGACGCCGCCGTGAGCGTGTAGATCGTCAAGCCAAGCACCAGCACGATGGTTCCGTCGAGGAGAGCCGGCGCCTCAGGCCGAGCTCGGGGCGTGATGGCACCGAGATGCAGCTTCGACCCCAGGCGCGAGGCGAGGATCGATCCCAGGGCGCCGGTGTTCTCTAGAAAGCCCGGGATGATGATGAGGAACGCAGGGAAGGGAAGGAACACTCCCTCGAGGCGGGGATCGACGACCGCCCCCGCGAGGACGTCCAAGACGATCGCGATACACAGCACGGGAAAGCTTTCTCTCACGATCCTGCGCGTCAGAAGACGGAGGGTCGACCAGCCGTTATAGAGAGCGAAGATTCCGCTGACAACCGAGAGAAGCCCAAGGACGAAAGTCACGTACTCGATGTTCACCAGGAACGACGCAGCGAGGATCGCGGGAAGAGTGACGACGTCGCCGATCGCCGTGATGAGTGGCGCGCCGACCGAATCGAGGTCCCACCCGCGGCGGAACGATGTGATGGAGAGCACGACGGTGACCGCAAGGACGAGGACGGAGGAGATGAGGCCGCCGATCAACGCCACGACGATGAAGTCCCAGACCGGAACCGTGTGCAGGCTTAACAGATTGGCGATCCCCCAGGCGATCCCCCCCATGGCCACGGACGTCGCCACGGTCAGCAGGATGGCGCCGTAAACATTCTGCGCGAGAACGCCTTCTCGGTCGCGAGAGACTTCGAACAGTCCCGAGTGGATCGATGTGCCGAGACGGGCGGCAAGCGCGCCGAAGATGTTCCCGCGCATCCCGATCGAGACGGGGATCAGAACGAAGAGGCCGGCGACGGCCTCGACCCGGCCCCGCATCCCCGCCAGGGTCACCCCCGCCACGAGGGACGTGAGCGAGGCGATCGACACCGCTACGAACGCCTGCCGGACCGTGACCCTCTCCGAGGACCAGTAATCGACTACCACACGAGCCGGATCGGCCACCCGCCTGGCGGTTCCTCGAAGAGCCCGGGCCGGCGGCCTCCCTAGGACCTTGACCAGCGCCCCCACCCATCTCAGGGGGAGCGAGAGATACCGGGGCGACCCGTCCCGCCCGCGTTTCACGATCCGCTCCAAACCGTATCGGGGGCGGCGTGCGAATAGCTGATGAAGGCTGGTTCGAGGGTCACGCCCCCACGGTAAATGGGAGGGGCGGCTTCGGGCCGGAGGGAGGAGTTTCGATGCGAAGCCAGTCCGCCATCCGTGGGTCGAAACCACAAGCCGTTCCCCGTGCCTCGCTGCGCAACGCCCAGGGTCGGGTGTGCGGGCATGATGGTTGCGCCACCCTTCTTTCCACCTACAACAAGCGGGACAAGTGCTGGGCCCACGCGGAGATGAAAGTCCCTCGACTACGGGGACGGAAACCGGGAGCGGCCTCCGCCTAGCTTCCCGCAACGGGCAACGAGCAAGAGGCGAGATATCCTGACGACGAACTCGACAGGTATCTCACTCGGAGGCCATGCATGCGCGGTCGTAGGGCAATCGTCCTCGTTTTACTGGTCGTACTGGCAGCAGCAGTCGTGATGCCGGTTGCCCGGGCATCGTCCGGCGGCTACCTACTGACCAGGAGCAACGTCATCGTGGCGCAGGAGGAGACCGGCGCGGGTCAGGAAAGCGGGGGTGACGGCCAGGAAAGCGGGGGCGAGGGCGAAGGTCAGGACGATCCCGGGGCCGAGACCGGTGCAGGCGCCGGCGAATCCGAAGAGGTCGAAGAGACCGGACCCGTCTGGACCTATCAGATGGCGCGCATCGTCGTCGTCCTTCTATTGCTCCTGCTGGCTGCGATCGGATTCCTCTACTGGCGACTGGTTGGACAGCGGCGCAGAAGTGGCGTCGTTTAGGTAGGACCTCCCGCACGGGTAGCCTCGATGCATCGCCCCGGCATCCGGATGGGACCATGGCCCGACTCATCGAACCCGCTATCGCACGACCGGTCGCCCGCCGCTTCGCGGGCACCTCTGCTGTGGCCGGCTCCTACCTCATGGACCGGCTCCAGCGCGATCTCGAGTCGGCCGTGCCGCGCTCGGAGGAGCTGGTCGCCCAGGCGAGCGGGATCTCAGCTCCCCCGCCCGTTCGGTGGGCGATGGTCGATCGAGCGGAATGGGCGGAAGCCAACATCATCGGGATGGGCGTGATGATCCAGCCACTCGCCGATCGGATCAACCATCGGCTCGAAGCGGCTCCGGCGCCCGTACGGATCGCCCAGCGAACCCTGGTGTCTGTCGAGGCTGGGATGCTTCTCGGCTACGTATCCCGGCGTGTGTTGGGGCAATACGACGTACTGGTGCCCGACGATGCGGAACCGTCCGCGCCGAGATCACGGTGGCGGCGCAGGATCGCCGAAGGAGCTCCTCTCTACTTCGTCGGCACGAATATCGTAGAGACCGAGAGACGCCTCGGCTTCGTTCCCGAGGACTTCGCGCTATGGGTGGCCGTACACGAAGTGACGCACCGGTTCCAGTTCGCCGGAGTGCCGTGGCTGAAGGAACGCTTCTTCGGGCTCGTGGAGTCGTACCTGGGTTCGATCGACCTGGATGCTCGCGGTCTGGCCGGACGCCTGTCTACCGCCGCCCGGAGGATGGCGTCGGGCGCCTTGTCCCCCGAGGAGCGCAATCCCGTGTACCTCCTCGCGTCGGAGGAACAGAAACGCATGCTCGATGGCATCCAAGCTCTGATGGCGGTCGTCGAGGGGCATGGCAACTACGTGATGGACACGGTCGGAGCGGAGGTGATCCCTTCGTTCGGACGCATGCGCCGAGTCTTCGAGCAACGTCGGGCGCAGACGAACCTTATGCAAAGGGTCTTCAACAACGTCATCGGGCTCGAGATGAAGCTTCGTCAGTACGAGCTCGGCCAGCGTTTCTGCGAGCGGGTGGTGGCCGAGGGCGGACCACAGGCCCTGGCGCAACTGTGGTCGGACCCCCAGAACTTTCCCACGCTCGAGGAGCTGCGCGATGCGCCCTCGTGGCTTCGCCGGGTCGCGTGAGCAGCGCCTCGGTCACTGAGATACGACGATCGTGAGTGACCCGTCGTCCGATCGCCCGATCCCACGTCAACTAGGAGGACCCGGCTTCGCCCTAGTGGAGCGCGCCAGGGATTCGATCCAGACCCATCGCATGCTGTCCGGCGGTGAGACGGTCGTCGTGGGCCTCTCCGGCGGCCCCGATTCGACCTGCCTGCTCGACGTCCTTGCGAGGCTTTCGGGATCGCTCGATCTAACCCTTGCGGTGGCACACGTCGATCACGGCCTGTCGGAGGAGTCAGCGGAAATAGCGGCTCGAACGTCGCGAGCGGCTGCGGAATCGGGATTCGACGTTCACCTCATGCGCATCCAGGACCTCGAAGGGCCGAATCTCCACGCGCGCGCACGAGTCCTCAGGCATGGATTCTTCGAGACGGTTGCGGAACAGGTCGAAGCCACCCGGATCGCAACGGGGCACACCCTCGATGACCGAGCCGAGACGACCCTGTCGCGCCTCGTGCACGGAGCCGGCACATCGGGGTTGGCCGGACTCCTTCCGAAGGAGGGCAAACGCATCCGCCCGTTGATCGACTGCCGTCGAGAGGAGACCAGGAGCTACTGCGATGAGGTGGGACTCACCTATCACGACGACCCCGGCAACGAGGATGAGCGGTTCGAGAGAACACTCATCCGGAACAGGTTGTTGAGCGTTGTCGAGGAGCGCTGGGGGGATGGCGCCGTGCGCGCGATCGCATCTTCATCGGCGCGCCTGTCGGAGGATGCGTCGGCCCTCGCCGAGTTGTCGTCCCGTATCTACTCCGATCTCGCGAGAACCGACGGGGACGGCGTACGCCTCGCTCTCGAAGGACTGCGGATCGTTCCTCGGGCGCTGAGCCGGAGGTTGTTGGAGCAGGCCGTGGGGCGGGTACGCGATCGTTCGGGCGGCATCGAGGCGGCGCTGGACGCGCTCGCTGGCGACGTACGCACGGGAGCCAGGTTCTCGGTCGCCGCTGGAACCGAGATCGAGCTAGAGAAGGACGATCTGGTTGTTCGTCGTCCTGGGAGAGAGGAATCGTCCTGAGCCCGCCGTATCATGCCGCTATGGAGTGCAACCGCCCTCGACGGGTCGGAGTCGTATGAGCCCCGAGGTTCACGATGACATCGCCGAAGTCCTGATCACGGCCGAGGAGATCCAGGACAAGATCCGCGAGCTCGCCAAACAGATAACCGAGGAGTACCGGGGGAAAGATGTCTTGCTGGTCGGAGTGCTCAAGGGCGCCTTCGTCTTCATGTCGGATCTGGCGCGCGAGATCCAGCTTCCGATCGAGTTCGATTTCATGGCGGTGTCGTCGTATGGGTCCTCGACGAAGTCCTCCGGTGTCGTGCGGATCCTGAAGGATCTCGACTATGAGATCACCGGTCGGCACGTATTGCTCGTCGAGGACATCATCGACTCCGGCCTCACGATCTCCTACCTGCTTCGCTACCTGGAGGCGCGCGGTCCGGCCTCCCTCGAGATCTGCTCTCTGTTCTGGAAGAAGGGCGAGCAGGCGGTTCCGCTGGATGTTCGTTTCCCCGGTTTCGAGATCCCCTCGGTGTTCGTGGTGGGCTACGGGCTCGACTTCGCCGAGAGATATCGCAATCTCCCCTACATAGGCGTGCTAAAGCCGTCGGCATACGGTTCCGAAGCCCCTTAGAGAAGGTTGTTTAGGCATGACCCCCTGCTACCCTCACATACAGACATGAACAGAGTCCTGAAGTCCGCCGTGTTTTACCTCGTGTTGATCATCGCCGTCGTGTGGGTGATCAACCTCTACCGCGCGAGCGCCGACAAGCCACAGGAGATCGCCTCGGTCAACGACTGGGTCGCGATGATAGAGAACGGGGATATCTCCACCGCTGAGTTCCAGACCAAGGACGAGAAGGTTGTCGGCGAGCTCGCCGATGGCGAGCAGACGTACGAGGTTTTCCTCCCGAAGGACACCGTCGATGAGTACTCCGATCGCGCCGTCCAGAACGAGGTCGAGGTCAGCGCCGATCCGCAGACGGGAAGTGTGTGGGTTTCGGTGTTGTTCCAGTTCCTCCCGATCCTGATCATCCTGGGCTTCTTCTTCTTCCTGATGCAGCAGATGCAAGGTGGCGGCAACCGCGTGATGTCCTTCGGCAAGGCCAAGGCGCGACTCGTGACCAAGGATTCACCCAAGATCACGTTCTCCGACGTCGCCGGCCTCGACGAAGCGGTCGAGGAGCTTCAGGAGATCAAGGAGTATCTCGAGGCTCCCCAGAAGTTTCAGGCCATGGGCGCCAAGATCCCCAAGGGCGTGCTTCTGTTCGGTCCCCCGGGGACCGGCAAGACCCTGCTCGCTCGGGCGGTCGCCGGCGAGGCGGGCGTGCCGTTCTTTTCGATCTCCGGCTCCGACTTCGTCGAGATGTTCGTGGGCGTGGGCGCCAGCCGGGTGCGTGATCTCTTCGAGCAAGCGAAGGCGAACGCTCCATCCATCGTGTTCATGGACGAGATCGATGCCGTCGGACGCCACCGCGGCGCCGGTCTCGGCGGAGGGCACGACGAACGCGAGCAGACGTTGAACCAGCTGCTGGTCGAGATGGATGGATTCGATATCAAGAGCGGAGTCATCCTCATCGCCGCTACGAACCGGCCCGACATCTTGGATCCGGCGTTGCTTCGACCCGGCCGCTTCGACCGGCAGATCGTCGTGGATCGACCGGATCTGAATGGTCGCACCGGCATCCTCAAGGTGCACACCCGCGGCAAGCCCATCTCGAAAGAGGTAGACGTCGAGGTACTGGCTCGTCGTACTCCTGGCTTCACGGGTGCCGATCTCGCCAACGTCATCAATGAGGCCGCGCTGCTCGCGGCTCGCTTCAACCGGACCGAGATCGGGATGTTCGAGCTCGAAGAGGCGATCGACCGCGTTCTCGCGGGGCCACAACGCCGAAGCAGAGTTATCTCGGAGAAGGAAAAGAAAGTGATCGCCTACCATGAGGCTGGGCACGCCCTGGTGTCGCACGCGCTACCGCACGCCGATCCCGTGCACAAGGTCTCGATCGTGTCGCGCGGGCGGGCCCTCGGTTACACACTCACGCTTCCGACCGAAGACAAGTTCCTCGTCACACGCTCGGAGCTCATCGACGAGTTGGCCATGCTCCTTGGTGGGCGTGCCGCAGAAGAGCTCGTTTTCGACGAGCCGACGACCGGTGCGCAGGACGACATCCAGCGGTGCACTCGGATCGCTA
>JALZOM010000048.1 GCA_030913945.1 Actinomycetota bacterium | reverse complement strand
TCCGAGCCGTCGACGATCACGTCGTAAGCCGCGATGAGCTCGTGAGCGTTGGTCGCGTCGATCCTGAACTCGTGTGCAACGACCTTTACGTCTGGATTGAGTCTGGTAAGCGTCTCGCGCGCGGACTGAGCCTTCGGGGTGCCGATGCGGTCGGTGTTGTGCACGACTTGCCGCTGCAGGTTGTTCGCCTCGACGATGTCAGAGTCCACCACAGCGATAGTGCCGACCCCGGCGGCGGCGAGGTACAGAAGCGCAGGGGACCCGAGGCCACCGGCCCCGATGACCAGGACCTTCGCATCGAGCAACTTCATCTGCCCCTCGAGGCCGACCTCGGAAAGGATGAGGTGCCGGGCGTAGCGATCGCGCTGGTCCGCATCGAACACCTTCGGGATCGAATAGTCGTAACCGAGGTCCTTCCAGCGGGAGAAGCCGCCGTTCATCGAGACGACGTCGCTGTAACCGAGCTCTTGAAGGGTGCGGGCCGCGAAGACACTGCGCACGCCGCTCGCGCAATAAACGACGACCGGAGCATCCTTGTTCGGGAGGGCATCCTCAACGCGGCTCTCGAAGTGCGACCGCGAGAGGTGCTGGGCCCCCGGAACGAGGCCGTGCTGGACCTCGTCGTCCTCGCGCACGTCGAGCAGCTCGAGTCGCTCGCCCGCTTCGAGGCGCCGGCGGACCTCCTCGGGGGTCGTCTCGCCGATCTCCGACTTAGCCTGTTTGAGCAGATCCCGGAAGTTCGTCATATATGCACCTTACAATAGTTGTTTAAGGGCTCTCGATGGGGCCCAGTCTCACTCGGGACGGACCGGTCTACAGTGTGAGCCGGCCCTCGCCGAGGACATCGGCACCGATTGCCCTCCCAGCACCGACCTTCTGCGGCACGATAAGGCGGCCATGCCCCAGGAACCCACATC
Organism: Actinomycetota bacterium; assembly: GCA_030913945.1. Classification (GTDB taxonomy): domain Bacteria; phylum Actinomycetota; class CADDZG01; order CADDZG01; family WHSQ01; genus JACCXF01. The sequence goes on along the minus strand of JALZOM010000048.1, from coordinate 3,634 downwards.
GTCCAGGCGCAAGACCACCGCCGGTACCGCAACGCGCTCGTTCGGCGCTGGAAATAGGGAGAACCACGACGCATCGGCCTTTTATTCCCGGAACCTGGCCAAAGCCGTGCTGTCGGAGGAGACCGACGTCGGCACGAACGAGGTCGTCGATCGGATCTACGTCCACTCCGCCGAGGACATGACCGAGCTCGCCGACAACTCCGTGGCCCTCATGATGACCTCGCCCCCCTACCACGTGGGCAAGGAATACGACTCGGAGCTCAGCTTCGACGATTACCTCGGACTGCTCCGAAAGGTCTTCAGCGAGACGTACCGGGTCCTCGAGCCCGGTGGTAGGGCGGTCGTCAACGTGGCGAACCTCGGGCGGCGCCCGTACATCTCGCTGTCATCCCGCGTCGTCCTGATGATGGAGGACATCGGGTTCCTGATGCGCGGGGAGGTCATCTGGCGCAAGGGCAAGGCGGCCGGTGGCTCGACCGCATGGGGATCGTGGAAGTCGGCTTCGAACCCCATCTTCCGGGACGTGCACGAGTACCTGCTGTGCTTCTCGAAGGGTCGTTTCCAGCGCGTGCGTAAAGGCGAGAGCACGATCGAGAGAGACGAGTTCCTGGAAGCGACCATGTCGGTGTGGGACATCGCTCCCGAGTCGGCGACGCGTGTCGGACACCCCGCCCCCTTTCCCGTCGCTCTCCCACAGCGCGTTATCCAGCTCTACACGTACACAGACGATCTCGTACTCGATCCGTTCATCGGATCGGGAAGCACTGCCGTTGCCGCCGTCCAAGCGGGACGTCACTACGTCGGATACGAGACCAGCGAGGCCTACGCCGTAGCGGCCCAAGAACGGGTCGCGAACACGACGAAGGAGAACACCACATGAAGGCGGTCGTTTGTGCGCCGAAAGGAACAGTCAAGGTCGACGAGGTCCCGGATCCTCAGGTCCAGGAGTCGACCGATGCCGTCGTCCAGGTGCGTCGAACGGCGATCTGTGGATCGGATCTTCACCTGCTCGACGGAACCACGCCGGGGATGCGCGAGGGCGCGGTCATCGGCCACGAGTTCGTCGGACTGATTACCGACCTCGGCGATGACGTAGAGAAGCACTTCGAAGGAACGCGGGTGCTGGGTTCCTTCTTGATAGCGTGCGGAGAGTGCGCTGAATGCGTGGCCGGGCGTTTCAACTTCTGTGCGAAGCGCAGGGCGCTGGGGCTGGGAACTCTCGCCGGCGATCTGAACGGGGCCCAAGCCGAGGCCATCCGCGTCCCGAACGCCGACCTCAATCTCAAGACTCTCGACGGGGCGCTGTCCGGCTTGAGCGACGAGGAGGCCCTGCTCGCCGGAGACGTCATGACGACGGGGTTCTACGGCGCCGCTCTCGCGGATATCTCACGTGACGACGTCGTGGCCGTGTTGGGAGGCGGGCCCGTCGGGCTCTTCTGTGCACTCGCCTGCCGGCGTGCTGGAGCGGAACGCGTGATCGTCCTGGACAACGACCCGAAGAGAGCCAAGTTCGCGAAGGACATGATGGGCCTCGATTCCCTGCATCTGAAAGGGGATAAGCCGGAGGACATCGTGAAGAAGGCCACCGGCGGCGCGCTCCCCGATGTCACGGTCGACGCGGTCGGATCGATCGAGGGCTTCAAGACCTCGTTGCGATGTGTACGCGACGGGGGCCGGGTCGTGGTGCTCGGGGTATACGGCGCGGAGCGATACGAGATGCCCATGGGGATGATCTGGATCCGAGGTCTCGATCTGCATTTCGCGGGCATGGCCAACGTCCACGCACACTGGAACGACGCACTCTTGTCGGTAGGGAAAGGTGAGATCGATCCGGCGCCGGCGATCACCCATCGGCTCCCGCTCGAGGAGGCCGAACAAGGCTATGAGCTCTTCCGCTCCCGCGAGGCCCTGAAAGTGGTCCTGACCCCCTAGTTCTTCCCCGGGGAGCCAGGTTGGCCGAGCGTGGGACGAGCCTCTAGGCGGACTTGGGTTTGGCTTCTTGCTCCAGGCGCGTCTTTTCGGCGACTATGTCGTCGGCGCTCTTGCCGCAGCCGGGACAGAACTTGGAGTCCTCGGGAACCTCGACCTTGCAGAAGGGGCACGGTCCCTCGAGGGGAGGCTCCTTGTACCCATCCTTGAGCCCCGACTTGAACTCCTTGCCGGCCTGCCCCATCGATCGCGCCAGTTGCGGGAGTTTCTTCGCTCCGAACAACAGCAGAAGGATGAGCAGCACGATGATCCATTCCGCTCCACCTGGAAGATTCATGCCCTACCTCCGTTCAGCGCCGGAGCGACTTCCGTTCCGACCAGCTCGATATCTTCTTCGTCGGCGACCTGGAATGGCAATGTGCCGAGGCCGGCGATGACCTCCTCGACGCCCAGATCGACCAGTTCCCCCAAGCGATCCACCACCTCGCCCACGCTTCCGGCGATGTGACCCTCGCGGAACTCCTCCCAGGATACTGCGGGTCGCCCGGCTACTCCGCCCATAACCCCAGCTGGGGTTCGCTCCCGGAGCCGCTCGAACCGGCGTTGCGCATCGGCGTCGTCCGTGCCGGCCAGGACGTAGCAGCCGACCGAACGTCGGAGGTCGGTGGGGTCCCGCTCCGCCTTATCGCAGGCCTGGTCCGCTGCGCGGGCCCTGTCCCGGTAGGTCTCGATCGAGCCGATCCACGAGAAGTTCCAACCGTCTGCGACCTCCGCGGCCGTCCGGAGCAGGAGATCTCCCTTCCCACCGATCCAGATCGGGGGGCGAGGTTCCTGCCGCGGCCCCGGGCGGCAGACCGCGCCCTTCATCTTGTAGTGATCGCCGTCGAAATCCAGCTGCTCGCCTTCGAGCAGGCGGGCCACGATCTCGACCGACTCGCCCAGGCGGCGGATGCGCTCGCCTGGGCTGGAGAACTCGATGCCCGCCGCAACGTACTCCGGCTCGTACCACCCCGCACCGAGCCCGATATCGATCCGGCCGTCCGAGAGAAGATCGAGGGTCGCCGCCATCTTCGCCAGCAGCCCGGGGTTTCGGAAGTCGTTGCAGGTCGCCATCGATCCGATCCGCACGCGGTCCGTCGCTGCGGCCAGCCCCGCCATCGTCGTCCAGCACTCCAGCGCCCCCTGCGGTTCCGACGATCCTCCGTACTTGCCCCAGTCGAGAAAGAGATGGTCAGACACCCACACGGAGTCGTAACCCGCTGCCTCCGCCAGCCGGGCGACACGCTTCACTCCATCCCACGACGCGGGGGCACCGCCGAGTGAGGTGTCGTAGTGAGGCAGAGCCAGTCCCAAGCGCATGGGCGAAGTCTAAGGGGGTTCCAGCGCTCTAGATCTTGTACTTCTCCAGCAAGCGGCGAGCGATGACCGTCTTCTGGATCTCGGAGGTGCCCTCGCCGATCAACAGGAACGGGGCGTCGCGATAGAGGCGTTCGATCGTGAACTCCTTCGAGTATCCATAGCCTCCGTGTACGCGCAGCGACTTGAGCACGATCTCGTGACACGCTTCCGACGCGAACAGCTTCGACATCCCCGCTTCGAGGTCCGAACGCTCGCCCGAAGATTTCTTCTCCGCGGCGGAGTAGAGCATGAGCTTCGCCGCTTCGAGAGTGGTCCCCATCTCCGCGAGGTGGATCTGGATCGCTTG